>JBDKRF010000204.1:0-2386 GCA_039683525.1 Clostridiaceae bacterium | reverse complement strand
ATTCGCTGGCCGACATAGCCCACCAACTCCGAACCCCGCTCACATCCGCGAACCTCATTCTGTCATTGTTAGCGAATAACCCTGATGAAAACGAGCGGAAAGCATTTGTACGGGAAACAGAGGAATTGTTTGTGCGGATGGATTGGCTGATTACTTCCCTATTGAAATTATCCCGCCTGGACGCGGGCATTGTGGTGTTCAAAAGCGAGCAGACAGAAGTAAACAACTTGATATGCGCCGCGCTTCGCCCGTTCCTGATCCCGATGGAGCTGCACGATATTGACGTGCAGATAGACGCGCCGAAAGGGATGATTATTCAGGGCGATTCCGGCTGGCTTTCGGAAGCAATTCAAAACATCCTTAAAAATTGTATAGAAAGCGCAGGCGAGAACGGGAAGATTGAGATTGTTTGCGGGGACAACCCACTGTTTACCGAGATTGCAATCCACGACAGCGGCGCGGGCTTTGAAAAAGAAGATTTACCCTGCCTGTTTGACAGGTTTTATCGTGGGAAAAACCCAAACGCTACAGGATACGGGATTGGATTGGCTCTCTGCAAGATGATTATTACACGGCAGGGAGGGACGATTACCGCAAAAAATCACCCGCAGGGCGGCGCGATATTTGCCATTCGTTTCCCAAAGTGACGAATCTCTCACCTGAAAGTCACAGCGATGTAAGTTGAAAGTTCTATTATATGGGTATAACATGAGAAAGGAGACTCATATAATGGAGTTTCTAAAAATTGAAGATTTATGCAAGGTCTACGGCAAGGGCGAAAACCAAGTTACCGCGCTTGACCATGTTTCGCTTACAATCAAAAAGGGGGAGTTTACCGCAATCATTGGCTCCTCCGGCTCCGGCAAATCCACATTGCTTCACATCATCGGGGGGGTGGACGTGCCGACAAGCGGAAAAGTGTATTTGGACGGACAGGATGTATATACCCAAAACAATGAAAAACTCGCCATTTTCCGCAGGCGGCAGGTTGGGCTGATTTACCAGTTTCACAACCTCATTCCCACTCTGAATGTGGTAGGAAACATCACCTTGCCTATCCTGATGGACAAGCGGAATGTCAACGAGGAACGGCTGAATGACTTGTTGGAATTGCTTGGGTTAAAAGACCGAAAAACGCATTTACCCAATCAGCTTTCGGGCGGTCAGCAACAGCGCGTTTCCATAGGACGCGCTTTGATGAACGCCCCGGCGGTCATGCTTGCCGACGAACCCACGGGCAATTTGGACAGCCGAAATGGACATGAAATTATCAATCTGCTGAAATTAAGCAATCAAAAATATCGGCAGACCCTTCTCGTCGTCACGCATGACGAAAATATCGCCCTGCAAGCAGACCGCATTATCGGCATATCAGACGGTAAAGTAGTGCGAGACGAGAGGGTGCGGCCATGAATATTTTTAACAAAGTCACCCTGCAAAGCATGAAAAAAAGCCGTACCCGAACGATTGTCACGATTATCGGAGTTGTCTTGTCCACCGCCATGATTACGGCAGTCGCTACCTTTGGCACTTCCCTGTTAAATTTTCTGGTAAACGGTTCTATTGTGAAATACGGCGGTTGGCACGTTGAGTTTTTGGATGTTGATTCCTCTTTCGTGCAGGAGCGAACCCACGACGAGGGAGTCGCTAACACCGCGGCATTTGAAAATATCGGCTATGCAACGCTTGACGGCGGGAAAAGCCCCGAAAAGCCCTATCTTTTTATCGCCGGATTCGGCGAGGAAGCCTTTGATACCTTGCCCATAACCCTGATTTCCGGCAGGCTGCCCGAAAATAGCGAGGAGATTCTTGTCCCGGCCCACGTCGCGGCAAAGGGCGGCGTTAGATTCACGGTGGGCGACACGCTTTCACTTGCTGTCGGAAGCCGCATGGACGGAAACAAAAATCTCGGTCAACACGACCCTTACATTTCCGGCAAAGAAACTCTTGTGCCAAAAGCCGAGAGAACCTACACGGTTGTCGGAATTTACGAAAGACCCGGTTTTGAGGAACATTCCGCACCGGGATACACCTTGATAACGAAAGCAGATACAGCAGACCAAGCGGACAGCTTCAGCCTATTTGTCACGCTTAAAAACCCGCGCCAAGTCCATGCTTACGCAAGCAACACAGCCGGAACCCAAGCTTACGTCTTGAACGATAATGTGCTGCGCTTCATGGGTCTTTCGGAAAATAAACTGTTCAACACGCTTCTGTTCACGGTTGGCGGCATTTTGGTTGCCATAATAATGGTAGGCTCGATTTTTCTGATTTATAACTCGTTCAACATATCGCTGAACGAACGCACACAGCAGTTCGGGATTCTCTCGTCGGTGGGGGCCACAGCAAAGCAACTGCGAAATTCGGTGCTGTTTGAGGGGCTTTG
>JBDKRF010000203.1:0-1579 GCA_039683525.1 Clostridiaceae bacterium | reverse complement strand
CTCTTTGGTTTCGTAGATTGCCCATGTTCCCATGCTGCCCGCAATCGGTGCGCCACGATACCCGAGTACGCAATGCTCATCGAGTCCTTCACAATGTCGGCAATGTTCAACCGACGAAGAAAGGCATTCATAACAAAGACACTCTTTGAAAAATACACAGTTTTCGTAATCGCCTCTACATACCGCAACGCCGTTAATAAATTCGATCGCTGTTGTTTTCATGGCACCTGCTCCAGAATTTCAAACGGCCTGAACGGTTTGTTTTTCAGGAGTTCGACCCATTGTGACCACGTCAATCCAAAATATTTGCGCGTCAATACCTTGCCCTTGTAGTCGATGATGATATTCGGATTTCTCGTCGTGTGTCCGCCTGCTGTGTGACTCAACACAGCGCGTCCACCGCAGCCCACCGACAACGATTCAGCGAAGTCTCTTTTTCCCGCTGGCAGTCCACCCGTCAAGCACGCGTAAAGCCCTATTCTCGCGTCCGCAGGGCACATATTTACAGCGTCGATAAGCCCTTGTATCGGAGCATATCGCGGGCTTTTGATAGTAGCCCAACGGCCTGCCAAGGTGCGCTGTGTGCCATGCGAGAAAAACAGGATGCGGTCTGGCTTTTCCTCGGCGATCAGTTTGCACGCATACTCCACGCTGTTGATATGCAGGTCGCACAACGTAATCTTTCCGATGATTTTTTCGCGATAGAAATTCTCCGCATCTTTTGCCCTATCGCGAAACTCATCCCCGTCATGAGGCTTGCGTGGCGGGTGGTTTTTACTGTCGAAAAATATCAGGACTTTCATGCTTCCCCCTTTTCTTCTGCGGTCAGTGGGCGATAGTGGCACCAGTCTGCGCCATCCGAGTCAATGAAAACATCACCTTCCATGTGGTCGAATTTGGTAGTACAGAAACGTGGATATGCTCCAACTACGCACACCTGTCCCTTTTTCGGCGTCCACTTCGGCGATTCAAGTCCAGCGATTCTGGCGCGCAACGCGGCGATCTCGGATTCTTTGCTGCCAATATCTTTACATGCTGTATCGAAGTCGTGTTGTAAGTTTTTGATTTCCAACTCGGCTTCTTTGTAGTCGCACCATCCGCCGTATTCTTGCGGCTCAATAATAACTTTAGAATCACCGGTCAGCATACATCTAAAATCATACCTTTTCATTTTCCCCTCCTGTTACTCATCCAGTAAAGCGCCGCGATCACAATCCACGCTACGCTGTAGGCCAGTATTTCACGGCGGCGGAAGTTCGTTTGAAATGTCTCCACAATTTACACTCGTTGTTTCTGTCTTTGAAACTCTTAGCAATCTTACACCAGTCGTGCTTGTTCCACTCCGCGCAATTACCGCAGCACCGAAGGGCAGCGTTTTCTTCTGTAAGTGCGATCTCCATGGCGTTCATCTTGCCGGACAAGGCAAAATTCTCGGATCGAAGCTCTGCCAGTTCTACTCGCAAGAGCACGTTCTTTTTGCGCTCTTCTTCTACCAACTTGTCACTCTGATCCATAAGGTTTTCTAATACCTGAGCATCATGAAATAGAGACTTCGCGCACCGTTTCCACAGCGCGGACA
>JBDKRF010000202.1:0-15736 GCA_039683525.1 Clostridiaceae bacterium | reverse complement strand
GCCGTCCAACTGCGCGAGCATTTCGCAGACCTTGATGGGCAGCCCGCAGAGTGCCTCATCCCGCCCCAGCGGCGAAGTTTGCGTGATCTGCCCCGGCAGCGAAGTCGGCGCCATCTGCCCTCCAGTCATACCGTAAACCGCGTTGTTGACGAAGATAATCGTAATGTTCTCATTTCGCGCCGCGGCGTGCACCGCCTCCGCCATACCGATGCTCGCGAGGTCGCCATCGCCCTGATAGGTGAACACGATGGTTTCCGGGTCAGCGCGCTTGAGCCCCGTGGCAACGGCAGGCGCGCGCCCGTGCGCGGCGACGGTCATATCGAGGTTGAAGTAGTTGTAAGCCAGCACCGAACAGCCGACGGGAGCCACCCCGATGGTGCGCCCTTCGATGCCCAGCGCGTCGATCGCCTCCGCAACGAGTCGGTGGATGATGCCGTGCGTGCAGCCGGGGCAATAGTGCGTGGGCGTGGTCGTCATCGACTTTGGTCGGAATGCAGTGATCATACCGTTTCTCCTTTTGCCGCACGCTCGATGGCCGCCAGCACCTCTTCCGTCGTGGGAATCATGCCGCCGACGCGTGAGACCAGCGAAACCGGCTTTGCGCAGCGAATCGCGAGCTCGATGTCCTGCATCATCTGCCCCATGGAGAGTTCGACGGAGAGAAAGTGCCGTACCTGACCCGCAGCGTTCGCGAGTGCTTCATTGGGAAACGGCCAGAGCGTGATCGGGCGAATCAGCCCCGCGCGAATGCCCGCAGCGCGTGCCATCGCCACCGCACTCTTGGAAATCCGCGCCGCAATGCCGTAGGCAACGAGGCAGATTTCCGCGTCCTCCATGCAATAGGCTTCATAATCCGTCTCCCGCTCCTGAACCAGACGATAGCGTTCAAAGCGGGTTCGATTCTTCTCCTCCAGTACTTTGGGCGAGAGGTAGAGCGAGGTGATGACACGCTTCTCCCGCGCACCGCGCGTGCCCGTCAGTGTCCAGTGTTTCTCGTAAGCGGCAGGTGCTGCGCTCTCCAGCGTGACCTGCTCCATCATCTGGCCGATCGTGCCGTCGGCTAAGATCATCGCAGTCATGTTGTATCGATCCGCGAGATCAAAGCCCCGCAGGGTCAGGCTGTACATCTCCTGCGCGCTTGCTGGCGCGAGCACGATGTTGCGAAAGTCTCCGTGTCCGCCGCCGCGCGTCGCCTGAAAGTAGTCCGCCTGTGCGGGTTGAATGCCGCCGAGGCCCGGGCCCGCACGCTGGACATTGACCACCAACGCGGGCAGGTCGCTCCCCGCAAGATAGGATAAGCCCTCGCTTTTGAGCGAGATTCCGGGGCTGGAGGAGCTGGTCATCGCCCTCTTTCCCGCGCAGCTCGTGCCGTAGACCATATGAATCGCCGCGATTTCGCTCTCCGCCTGCAAAAACACGCCGCCGACCTGAGGCATGCGCCTTGCCAAATACGCGCCGATCTCGGTTTGCGGCGTGATCGGGTAGCCAAAGTAATGTCGGCAGCCCGCAGCAATCGCAGCCTCCGCGAGCGCCTCGTTGCCCTTCATGAGTACCGTCTTTGCCATGTTCTTCTCCCTATCGCACAATCGTAATCACGCAGTCCGGACACATCACAGAGCAAAAGCCGCAGCCGGTGCAGCGCGCTTCATCCGTCATCTTCACGGGTGAATGGCCTTTGTGATTGATCTTCTGTGCATCGATCAAGAGTATCTTCTTCGGGCAGGCGTCCACACAAAGGCCGCAGCCCTTGCAGTCTTCCGCCTGAATGGTCCATTTTGCCATGCGGTTGTTTCTCCTGTTACGTTTGCTGAGGTTTCCGAAGCTTCGTGCATCATACACAGCAAGTTTCAAGGAATCTTCAACTCGTTAGTGGTACTAACTAATTAGGAATAAGAATTGCGCAAACAGCGCACATACATCCCCCGTCGATTATTTGTTAGTAGTCCTAACCATTATAGCCACTCGTCATTCGTTTCGCAACTGCGTAAAAAAAGAAGCCGGATTTGATCCTGCTTCTTGTTTCTATCGTTCAAAATGATTTGCTTAATAGTTCTCAATCGCGACGCGCTCGACGCGATCCGAAATGTCCTTGCCCAGGAAGAGTTTTGCCGTCGCGGCAAAGTCCTCCGCGCTGTCGCTCGCGTAATACCGGCGCAGTGCCGCGCGATCGGGAGCGTTGAGCTGATCCTGCCCGGAAAGCAGCTCTGCCGCAGCGCGAGCCGCCTCTTCTCCCGTGTCGATGAGCGTCACGCCCGCGCCCATATAATCCGAAATGACGTCCATGAGAAGCGGGTAGTGCGTGCAGCCGAGCACCAGCGTATCCACGCCCGCAGCCTTAACCGGGGCCAAGTATTCCTCCACCACACGCTCGGTGACTGCGTCCCCGCGCCGCACTCTGCCGTCCTCCACGAGGGGTACGAGCAGCGGGCAGGCTTTCGCGGTAAGCTGTGCCTCCGGCAGAAGCGCGCGGATACTTGCCTCGTATGCGCCGCTGCGGATGGTCGCCTTGGTGCCGATGACGCCGATGTTGCCCGTTCGCGTCGCCTGCACAGCGGCTTTTGCCGCGGGCTGCACCACGCCGAGAATCGGCAGGTCATTCTCCCGCTTGAGTACATCCATCGCGGTGGTCGATACCGTGCCGCAGGCGATGACGATCGCCTTGAGGTCAAAACTGCGCAAGAACGCGACATCCTGCCGTGCATAGCGTACGATGGTCTCCACAGAGCGTCCACCGTACGGCACGCGCCCCGTATCGCCAAAGTAGACGATGTCCTCGCCGGGCAGCAGGCGGATCATCTGGCGCACGCAGGTCAGGCCGCCCATGCCGGAATCAAACACACCGATGGGTCTTGTATCCATCTCTTCACCTCAAAAAAGCAAAACGGACAAGCGCGGCTTGCCCGTTTGGAATTGCGTCGGTCACTCGCTGAAGTATTGTATCACATTTTCTGCGATATTTCACCCAATCGGATGTTTATGCTTTGAGCAGCGGCAGCATGCCCGTGAGTCGATTGATCTTCTTTTTATCGCCAAACAGGGCGATTCCGTAATACGAATGATCCCGCTCCTGCGTCTCGCCCGCTTTCTGCACAAAGTCGGCGTATACGTTGATCTTTTGCGCCACATCGGAAAAATCAACCACCGTCAGCGCGGAAAACTCCGGCTCAAACAGACGAAGCCGCAGGCCGCTGAGCAACTGCTCGTCGCCTTTGAGCATCGAGATCGGGTAGGTGCTGATGCCTGTGTGCGCATACCCTGTCGCGTCGGTCACGTCCGGACCGATCATCTCCGGGTGGAGTTTACCAATACTGATGCCGAGCATGGCGGCGGTATTCGCGATGAGTCCCAGCGGCAGCGCGTGATCGATCACCATCACGCATTTTTGTTCCGGTTCGTTCATGGTTCGTGTTGCTCTTCCTTATCCTCCGCGCGGTTTTCGGCAAACACGCGGCGGTATTGCCCCGGCGTGAGCCCGATGAAGCGCTTGAATGCATTGCTAAAATGGCTCTGATCCGAAAAGCCTGACGCCAGCGCCGCCTCTGCGGGCAGAATGCCCTGCCGCAGCAGCGACTTTGCGCGGTCGATGCGGATCGTCTCAAGGTAGCTGTACGGGGTAATCCCCGTTTCCTTCGTAAACGCGCGAAGCAGGTGGTACTTGCTCAATCCCGCAATCTCGCTGAGCTTATCCAGCGAAATCTGCTCCGCCGCGTTGACGGCGAGATAGTCGCAGACCGCGCGCACCTCGGCGCGGCGCTCCGGCGCAGGCTCCCGCTCGCCTGATTGCGCATAGTCCCGCAGAAGCTGCGCCAGCAAAAAGTAGAATCGCTCTTCTTTCTGCACGCCGCGCTCTCCGCGCAGAATCATGCCGTGCAAATCCCGCAGATCCCCGATCAATTCACTGTGGAATACGACAGACTGTTGAAACAACGCTTGTGTTTCCGTGCCAAATATCTCCAGCGCGGCTTTCGCCATTACAGCTGGCTCAATATTGATGCAGCGATAGTCGAGCGGCTGACCATCGTGCGCCTCGCAGGCGTGGTTTTCGCCGGGATTAAAGAGCAGCAAATCACCGGGCGCGGTCAGGTGGCAGGTTCCGCGCACCTTGAGGTTTCTGTGCCCGCGTTCGATAAACCCGATCACGTAGTGTTCGTGAAAGTGGTTTGGAAACGCCTGCATCACGCCCTGAAACTGGTAGGCTTCCACCATCAGCTCCGGATCGTACCGCGCGGTTCTCAGCTCGCTCTTCTTCTCTTTGCTTCGCTCCATTGCAAAAGGATACCTCGTTTGCGAAAAGGATTCTTGTAAGATATTGCGCTGTTTGCGCTATTATTTTCAAAAGACCATATACTCGTCTAAATGCGACAAGCTAGTAAGCAATGATGTTGTTCAAATCAACTTTTGACATGGGTAGTATTATTTCTCTGCAATTTGGATGCTTCGACAAACGAAGTCTAACTACCCCGATTGCTGTATAGGCAGCTTTTATAACATCGGCTTGTTTGGTAATGTAATCAAGATTGTACTCATCCACATCAAGTCTGTGAGCAGGCAATTGTCGTAATTTCCTAATCTCTCTCAACGGATCAGCTATAAATTCATCTACGTTATCTTTCGGAATAGTATTGGCTGTCATCCACTCTGAAAGTAATACTAATGTTCCTTTCTTCTTTTTATTTGAATCATATAAACTTACCGGCCTTACATGCGGTCCACTAGCAGTAAATGTTTTGGAGTTTAAATTGCTAATCAACAACTTTTCAAGTGATACAATAAACTCATCGAAGTATCTTTTTGTAGGTACAAGTAAAGTTATATATCCCATTGGTCGTTCTTCATCGGTGCTTGAGTATGTTTTAATAAACATCGGCGGTATTCCAATAGCTTCACATAAAACGTTAATCGCTACCATATCTTCAAGTAGTGCATCAAAAATCCATACCTCATTACTCCATTCTCCATTAAACATTTCTTTTGAATAACGTTTGTTAACAACATAGTTTGATTGTTCAGGTAGCTCAAAGCTCTTCCAGCGCATTTGTTGTCGTGACGATAGATTCCCTAATTCGCGTAAAGAAACACCTATTGCTCTTTCAGGCTTATCGCCATATTTGTAAGCTATTGCGTAGTCGCCAACAAGCTCACCTTTATCTTTTTCAGGATCGTAATACTGTTCGCGCATTGATATGTAACCGCGATGACCATAGAAAAAGTTAATGTATTTTGGATTTGTTATATACATAACTATAATTTGTGGATCGAAAAAAATCATCTTCAGTTGAGCTTCGCCACGCTTCAACTCTGCACTGTAAGGCTCTGTTGGATCAACAACAGCACTAGAAAGTGCTTTCTTCGTAGGAAATAGCACTACTTCATCCGCTCCTTTTTGTCTTATATTCCGAATTTGAATTTCTGTCGTTATCTGAAAGTCAAATCTCCGAATATAAGGATTGAGGCAGTCATCAAAAGAGACTGCCTCAACCATACCCTTGCATATTAAGTCATCTAGATCATTAGCATTGTAGCCATCAAGGCTAACCAATGGGAGCCCATTAAAATCAGGAGAGGTTAAATAATAATCTACGATACTATCTAGTAACTTTTTGTTTTCCATACCTTTTCTCCTAGTTGATATGCTGCTTTTTGTCTAATAATAACACATCAAAATGGAGAATGTACTTTTACCCGATCTGCGGGAAAATTTCCTTTACCGCCGGATAGATCTTCACAAATTTCTGATACTGCGCCTCGTAGCGCGCCGCGATTTCGGGGTCGGGCTTGACGGTCGCGTTCACGTGCACCATCTTTTCCGCGATCTCCTCGACGGAGGCGTATTCGCCGCAGGCAACCGCCGCGAGCATCGCGCCACCCAAGCCGGGGCCTTCTTCGGACGTGATGGTGTCGATCTCCAGATTGAGGATGTTTGCGAACATCTTCTTCCAGAGCTTGCTCTTGGCGCCGCCGCCGCAGATCTTGCTGCGGTCAATCTTGATGCCGAGGGACTTCGCCACCTCCACCGAATCACGGATCGCAAACGCCACGCCTTCGAGCACCGCCTGCGTCATATCCGCGCGGGAAGTATCCATCGTCATGCCGATAAACGTGCCGCGCGCGGCGGGATCGTTGTGCGGCGAGCGCTCGCCCATCAGGTATGGCAGGAAGTACACGTGGTTTGCGCCGAGCTTGTCGTCCGTGATCGGGGATTCGAGCCCTTTATAGTCCTTGCTGTCTAGGATGTCTTCCATCCACCACTTACTGCAGGAGCCCGCGGAGAGCATGCAACCCATCAGGTGGTAGTTGCCGTCCGAATGCGCAAAGGAGTGCAGTGCGTTGTGGCTGTCCACGCCGAATTTGCAGTTGCTGATGAACACCGTGCCGGAGGTGCCGATGGAGATGTTGCATCTGCCTTCGCCGACCGTGCCGGTGCCGACGGCTGCCGCGGCGTTGTCGCCCGCGCCCGCGCAGACTAGAACCATCTCCGGAAGACCGAGCGCTTTTGCGGCTTCCGATGTGAGCGTGCCGACCGCCTCGTAGCTCTCAAAGAGCTTCGGCATCTGCTTTTCCGAAATACCGCAGATATCGAGCATCGGCTGCGACCAGCAGCGGTTTTTCACATCCAGCAGCAGCATGCCGGAGGCATCCGAAAAATCGGTGCTGTGCACGCCGGTCAACAGATACGTAATATAATCCTTCGGCAGCATGATCTTGGCGATCTTCTTGAAGTTCTCCGGCTCGTTTGCGCGCATCCAGAGAAGCTTCGGCGCGGTAAATCCGGCAAAGGCGATATTGCCCGTCCATTCGGAGAGTTTATCCTTGCCGACGACGTTGTTGAGATAGTCGGTCTCCTTCGCGGTGCGTCCGTCGTTCCAGAGGATCGCGGGACGAATCACCGCATCATTTTCATCCAGCACGACAAGTCCGTGCATCTGTCCGCCGACGCCGATGCCCGCAATCTTCGATTTGTCGATGTCGCGCGTAAGTTCGGGGATGCATTCAAACACCGCTTTTTGCCAGTCCTCCGGTTTTTGCTGCGACCAGCCGGGATGCGGAAACTCCAGCGGATACTCACGGGAGGCGATGTTGAGCACCGCTCCGTCGCTGTCCATAAGCAGAGTTTTGAGTGCGGATGTGCCAAGATCGATGCCGATGTAATACATAATTTCACCTCATGCAAAATTTGGAGCTGGCCTAAATGGCAGCCCCTTTTCACGCTTAAACCACGGGCGGATGATATCCGCCCCTACACGTGCGCCAGAAGATTCGGGTATAAATCGAATGGAATGATTTCGAATTGCGCGACACCCTGCAAGAGCGCTTGTAGGGGCGGATATCATCCGCCCGCGATGCCTCGCTTCAATTTAGGAAGCCGTCCAGAGAGGAAAGTCGCTCTCTGGACAGCCCATGTGTTGGGAGGAACCCGAATTAACCGAAGAGGACGCTGTTGACGACGCTCTCCAGATATTCCTGTTTACCGCTGCCCGGAAGCGCGGGCGCTTTAGCCGAAATCGCTTTTGAAGCGCATTCTTCCAGCGTTGCTTCACCGCTTGCGATGCGTGCGCCGATGCCAGCTTTGTAGCTCGCGTAGCGCTGCTCGATAAACTCGTCGATGCGGCCGTCTTCGATGAGCGCCGATGGCTTGAGCAGGCCAAGCGCGAAGGTGTCGATGCGGAGGATGAATCCCTCAAACATATCTTCATTCGTGTAGCTCGGGCGACGGTTCTTCGCGTCAAAGTTAAATCCGCCGGTGAGTCCGCCAGACTTGAGCACTTCGTACATGCACATCGTGGCTTCGTACACATCGAAGGGGAACTCGTCGGTATCCCAGCCGAGCAGCAGGTCGCCCTGGTTCGCGTCGATGCTACCGAGCATGCCGTTGACGCGGCTCACGCGCAGATCGTGCTGGAAGGTATGTCCCGCCAGCGTCGCGTGGTTGGCTTCGATGTTGAGTTTGAAATCTTTGTCCAGGCCATTGGCGCGCAGGAAGCCGATCGCCGTTGCCGCGTCGTAGTCATATTGGTGCTTCATGGGTTCTTTGGGCTTGGGCTCGATGTAGAAGTCGCCCTTGAAGCCGATGCTGCGTCCGTAGTTGACCGCCATGCGCATGAGTCTAGCGATATTCTCTTGCTCAAACTTCATGTCGGTGTTCAGCAGCGTCTCATATCCTTCACGACCGCCCCAGAAAACGTAGCCGCGGCCGCCGAGTTTCACGGTGAGCTCCAGCGCTTTCTTGACCTGTGCCGCAGCAAAGCAAAATACTTCCGCGGAGTTGGAACTGCCCGCGCCGTTCATGAAGCGGGGATTAGAGAACATGTTCGCCGTGCCCCAGAGGCAATGAATGTCGGTGCCCTTCATCTTCTCGAGGATATAGTCGGTGATCTCGTCGAGTCTGCGATTGGTTTCGTTGATGTCCTCCGCCTCGGGTACGAGGTCGACATCGTGGAAGCAGAAATAGCGGATGCCAACTTTTTGCATGAGTTCAAAGCCCGCGTCCACCTTCGCCTTTGCGTGCGCCATGGTTCCTTTTTCTGCGCCAAAGGACTTATCCGCCGTCATATCGCCAAACATATCTTTGCCCGCGTTGCAGAGATTGTGCCACCAAGCCATGGCAAAGGGCAGATGCTCGCGCATCGGTTTGCCCATCACAATGCGCTCCGCATCGTAAAATTTGAATGCAAGCGCGTTTTTGCTTGCGGGGCCCTCGTAGCGTATTTGGGGAATGCCCGTGAAGAGTTCAGCCATCGTGTTTTGTATCCTTTCGTCCGCGTTGTTCGTGATAGATTAACTAAATTTTTAAACGTATCTAAGTTTAGAAGTGTGATTAATTTAGCTTAATTATATGATACTAGATTCTAGGGTTTTGTCAAGATACAATCTATGTACAAATACTGAATCTGGGAATCCTTCATAAATAACTTTACTTCTTAACTTAAAACTTGTATAATATGATTAATTTAGTACAAAAATAAGGAACACATCATGGCAGACGTAACCGCTCGAGACCTCGCCAATATGCTTGGCATCTCTACTGCCGCAGTATCAATGGCACTCAACGGAAAACCCGGCGTTAGTTCCGAAACGCGCACCAAGGTGCTCGCTGCGGCAACGAAGCTTGGTTATGTTACCCCGAAATCGCGCCAAAGCGAACGGCAGGCAAAAAACATCGTTAGCTTCGTCATCTACGTCGGCGTCGGCGTAGCGGAGCAGACGACTTTCTCCACATTTGTTATGAGAGGTGCGGAAGCCGCAGCAAAAGAAATGGGCTATCGCATCCTTGTGCACTATTTTTACGCAGATCAACCGTGGGATGACCAAATCAAGCGCATCCTCTCGGATACCTGCGGCGTGGTCATGCTCGGAACCGACATCACGCTCCCGCAGCGCGATGCTTTTTTACATTTTTACACGCTCGGCAACGTGCCGCTGGTCATCATCGACAATTTCCTGTTCTCCGCCTATGTGGACTGCGTTGGAAACGACAACACCTATGGTGTAAAATCCGCCGTGAGTTACCTCATCAGCAGCGGACACAGGAAGATCGGCTATCTTCGCTCCAAGCAGCGCATCGTCAACTTCGACGACCGCGAACTCGGCATCCATCTCTCCATGACGGAGCATAAGGATGTAGGGCTCGCGCCACTGCAGGTGATCGATGTCGACATCTCTCCCGATAAGGCGAGAGAGGATATCTTTACCTGGCTTCGCGCGGGTAATGTTCCCGCGGAAGCATTCTTCTGCGAAAACGACATGCTCGCCGCGGCATTCATCCGCGTGCTGAAAGAGAGCGGCTACCGCGTGCCGGAGGATGTCTCCGTCATGGGATTTGACGACGTGCAGATCTGTGAGATGATCGATCCGCCCATCACCACCATGCACGCTTTCAAAGAACGACTCGGTCGGATCTCGGTCGACCTGCTGCATACGCGCATCGAAGCCGGTGACACGATTCAAACCAGTCAGGAGACGGGGCTGATGAAGGTTGCGCTCTCTCTGCAACTCAAGGAGCGCAAAAGCGTCGGCATTCGCAGCAAGCCACGCGAGTAATCCGGTTTCTACCCGTTGCGCACGGCTTGGTAATGTCATTCCACGCCGCACGAACACAAGAAAGATATGTTTTCCGCAATAATTTAAGTTTTAAAATACAATACGGAGGCTCTTGAATGAAGTACGGGGTTTTTAACGACGCCGCCCGGGAATACGTGATTGCAACGCCAAAGACACCACTCCCGTGGATCAACTACCTTGGTTCGCGGGATTTTTTTCGGCTTATTTCCAATACCGCGGGGGGATATTGTTTCTATAAGGACGCAAAACTGCTTCGTTTGACGCGTTATCGCTACAACGAAAACCCGCTGGATATCAACGGACACTATTTTTATGTTCGGGACAATTCTTCGGTTTGGAATATCGGCTGGCAGCCTGTCCGCGCGGAGCTGGATCGCTATCGTTGCCGTCACGGGCTCGGTTATACCATTCTTGAGAGTGCAAAAGACGGGTTGGCCGCCACGCAGGAGACATTTGTCCCCGTTGACGAAAACTGCGAGCTCACCCGCATCACCCTGACGAACGAAACCAAACTGACGAAGCAAATCGACCTCTTTTCCGCGATCGAATTCTGTCTCTGGAATGCCATGGACGACATGAGCAACTTTCAGCGCAACTACTCCATCGGCGAGGTCGAGGTTGAAGGCAGCCGCATCTATCACAAGAGCGAATACCGCGAGCGGCGCAATCATTATGCCGTATTTTCCGTCAATGCGCCTGTCGACGGGTTTGACACCGATCGCACGGCGTTTTGCGGCGCTTACCGTAGCTTCGCCGATCCGGAAGCGGTCTTTGCAGGCGAAAGCAAAAATAGCATCGCCCACGGTTGGCAACCCATCGGCAGCCATCACATCCGCGTGACGCTTGCACCCGGCGAAAGCAAACGATATATCTTTGCCCTTGGCTACTGCGAGAACCCGGCGGAAGAGAAGTTTATCGCGCCCAACGTGATCAACAAGGCGCCCGCCGACCGCTTGCTTGATAAGTATGCGACCGATGCGCAGTTTGACGCGGCGTTTGCCGAGCTCGCCGCGCACTGGGAAAGCCTGCTTTCGCGCTTCTCCGTGCAGACCGGCGACGAGAAGCTCGACCGTATGGTGAATATCTGGAACCAGTATCAGTGCATGGTTACGTTTAACATGAGCCGCAGCGCAAGCTATTTTGAGAGCGGCTTGGGTCGCGGCATGGGCTTTCGGGATTCCTGTCAGGATCTGCTGGGCTTTGTCCACCTGATTCCGGAGCGCGCAAGAGAGCGCATTCTCGATATCGCAGCCACGCAGTTCCCCGATGGCAGCGCGTATCATCAGTATCAGCCGCTGACCAAGCGCGGCAATGCGGACGTCGGCACCGGATTCAACGACGACCCGCTCTGGCTCATTGCAGGTACGGCAGCCTATCTACGCGAGACAGGCGACTTCTCTATCCTTGATGAGATCGTCGATTTTGACAACAATCCCGCGCTGGCGCAGCCGCTGATGGAGCACCTGCGCAGAAGTTTGCAGTATACGGTCACGCACAAAGGCCCGCACGCGCTGCCACTGATCGGTCGCGCGGACTGGAACGACTGCCTGAACCTCAATTGCTTCTCCACCGAACCGGGCGAGAGCTTCCAAACGTTTGGGCCGAACGAAGGCCCCGTCGCTGAGAGCGTGTTCATCGCGGGTATGTTTGTGAAATATGGCAAAGAATACGCCGAACTCTGCGACTATCTCCACCTGACGGACGAAGCCGAAAGCGTTCGCCGCGAGGTGCAGGAGATGAATCGCGCCGTGCTGGACGCGGGTTGGGACGGCGAATGGTTCCGCAGGGCATACGACGCCTACAGCAATCCCATCGGCAGCAAACTCTGCGAAGAAGGGCAAATCTTCATTGAGCCGCAGGGCATGTGCGTCATGGCGGGCATCGGCATCGAAGAAGGCCTTGCCGCGCGCGCACTCGAGAGCGTGAAAGAGCGGCTCGACAGCAAGTACGGCATCGTGCTGCAGCAACCCGCCTACACGCGCTATCATGTGGAGCTTGGCGAAATCAGCTCCTATCCGCCGGGATATAAAGAAAACGCTGGCATCTTCTGCCACAACAACCCCTGGATCAGCTGCGCTGAAACCGTGCTGGGTCACGGCGACCGTGCGTTTGAGGTTTACACGCGCACCTGCCCCGCATACGTGGAGGACATCAGCGAAATCCGCCACACGGAACCGTATGTGTACTGCCAGATGGTCGCAGGCGTCGATGCACCAACCTTCGGCGAAGGTAAGAACAGCTGGCTCACCGGCACCGCCGCCTGGACATTTATGAACGTCAGCCAATACATCCTCGGCATTCGGCCGACGTTGAGCGGGCTCGCGATCGATCCGTGCCTGCCTTCTTCGATCAAGGGATTTCAATGCGAGCGGCTGTATCGTGGCGTCCTGTATCACATCACGGTCGAGAAACCCGAAGGCGTCAGTAAGGGCATTCGCTCCCTTGTGGTTGACGGCAAAGCAATTGATGGAAACATCGTTCCGTTTGAGGGTAACGCGGCCGAGCGCAACGTCACCGTCGTGATGGGTTAACAGGAGAGCAATATGTCATTTCCGAAAGAATTCATCTGGGGTGCGGCGAGCGCAGCCTATCAGATTGAGGGTGCCGCTTCCGAGGACGGGCGCGGACCGTCCGTTTGGGATGTATTTTCCCACACGGATGGTAAAACATATGAAGGGCACACGGGCGACATCGCCTGCGATAGCTATCATCGGTTTGAAGAGGATCTCTCGGCTCTTCTCACGCTTGGCGTGAAGCACTATCGCTTTGGCATCAGCTGGACACGCATCTTCCCCGACGGGCGCACGCTGAATGAGCAAGGCTTTGCCTACTATGACAAAGTCGTCGACCTGCTGCTGCAAAACGGCATTACGCCCTGGCTAACGCTGTTTCACTGGGATACGCCGCAAGCGCTGGAAGACGAGGGCGGCTGGCAAAACCGCGAGACCGCCGTGCTTCTCGCCAAGTTTGCGGGCGTTGTCGCCGCGCATTTTCGTACACGCGTGTCGCATTATTTTACGATCAACGAGCCGCAGTGCTTCATCGGTCTTGGCTATGAGGCGGGCTGGCACGCGCCGGGCAAAACGCTCACGGGCGAACCGCTGCTGCGCTGCTGGCACAACGCGATGCTTGCGCACGGCATGATGGTGCAGGCAGTACGAAACGCCGACCCTTCCGCGCAAGTAGGGCTTGCTTCCTGCGGGCTTGGGTGTATCCCCGAAACCGACAGCGCCTCGGATATCGAAGCCGCGAGAAGCGCGATGTTTACCTTTGGCCAGCATCCGGATTTCTCGCTGTTCTCGCAAAACGCGTTTCTCGATCCCGCGCTGCTGGGTCATTACCCGGATCATCCGTTCTTTCAGTCTACCGTGATTACATCGGAAGACCTCGCGTTGATCTGCCAGCCCATCGATTTCATCGGGTTGAATTTATACAACGCCTACATCGTCCGCGCTGGCGAAGCGGGACCGGAGCAGGTTCCCTTCCATCGCGGGTATGCGCGTACGGCGATGCGTTGGCCTATTACGCCGGGCATGATGTATTACTGCACAAAGTTTATCTACGAGCGGTACCATCTGCCGGTCTACATCACGGAAAACGGGCTGAGCTGCAACGACAAACTCTATCTCGACGGCAATGTGCACGACCCCGATCGAATCGATTTCCTGCAGCGGTATCTGCGCGAATACAAGCGCGCAGGCGAAGACGGCGCGGACATTCGCGGATACTTTCACTGGAGCCTGATCGATAATTTTGAGTGGAGCAACGGCTACGAAGAGCGGTTTGGCTTGTTTTATGTCGATTACAACACGCTCGAACGCCACCCGAAGGATAGCGCATTCTGGTACCGCTCTATTGTCGAGAGCAACGGTGAAACGCTATAACATCATGCGATAACTTCATTCGATAGCAGCAACAAGGGCGCCGGATCATCCGGCGCCCTGTTTTTTTCATCGTTTGTATAATTCAATCCTCTAAGCTGATCTCTTCCTGCGATTGATCCAGCGCGAGCGTTTTTCGAAAGAGCTTTACTGTCCAATACATCGGCAGCGAGATTCCGCCCGCGAGCCACAGCCAACCCAAATACGCATACACCTCATAGATGGTCAACGGCAGCCCTAAGGTCACCACCCAGATGACGAGCGCCAGAATTGTCCGCGGGAACCGCGCAAAAGCGAGCAGTACTGCGTTTTTCAGGTGTCCGCCAAGCGTATTGCGAAACCGCGCAATCAGCGGATACAACCATAAGGAAGCAAGCAGCATCCCCGCACCGACGATAGCAGCAAAGATGATGAAAAACACGTTGTCCGGCTCGGAGTATTCCACCGCAAACCACAGGTCTCCGAGCAGGATCAATATCGCAGCAAACTCTATGAGCCAGCAAGCGGTGGCCTGACGAAACGACGCCTTAAAGTCCTGAAAGAACGCGCGATACACCAGCCCCGTCTCTTTTTTTTGCAGCGTCCGACTCACGCCCGCATAGCAGGCGGTTGCTGAAGCGCCGATCGTAAAAATCGGAATGGAGCAGATCAGAAACAGCAGATTGAGTATGACAATATCTCCTAGAAATGACAATGTGTTCCGAAATTCCGCGCGTAGCAGGCGAAAGCGTTCCTTCATGATTGTTTTCCCTTTCCAGATCGAGAAAGCGCCCATCCCCTGAGGAGGACAGGCGCACTGAGCATATCCTGAATTGAATTTTACTCCTTGACCGAGCCGAGCGCAACGCCCGCAATGATGTACTTCGACAGCAGGAAATACACGATAAACAGCGGCAGTACGGACAGCGTCAGCGCAAGATACACCGCGCCGTATTCGGTCCTGTAGATATCGCCTTTCAATTGGCTGACCATGATCGGCATGGTATAATTCTCTTTATTTGTCAAGAGAATCATTGGGAGGAAGAGGCTGTTCCATGTCGATACGTAGGTGAAGATCGCCTGCGTTGCCATTGCGGGTTTCATGATCGGCAGAACGATGCTGTTGAAGGTGCGGAATTCTCCCGCGCCGTCGATGCGCGCCGAAGCCACGATGTCGAGATTCAGCGAAGGCAGCATGTATTGCCGCATGAAGAACACCGTCATCGGCGCGGCGATAGCAGGTAATATCAGCGCAAGCAGATTGTTCGTCATGCCGATGCGATACATGAACTGATAGAATCCAATGCTGATGACCTGCGTCGGAATCATCATGACCGCGAGAATCATCGTAAAGAACGGTTGGCGCATCTTCCAGTCATACGCAACCAGTGAATACGCGGTCAACGTGGAAAAGTAAACCGCGCATACGGTGGCGCCGGTAGCAATGATTACCGAATTGATAAAACCTGTGACCGGATTGAAGGTCTTCCCCGACAATACCTTGAAGTTATCCAGAATGTGCGTCGAGGGAATCAGCGAAATCGCGTGGTCCTGAATCTGTACGGTGCTGCGCGTGGCGTTAACGATCATGATCCAGAACGGTAAGAGACTCAGCACACCAAGGAAAATGCACACGATCAATATCCAAGCGCTCGTTTTTTTTCTCTTTCTCATATGGCTGCCCCCTTCCGGAGTTTCTCAATGCGCTTCATAGCGCGGACAGCTTTTGCTTCCGAACGGTCACGCATCAAATAGAAAGTAACAGCGGAGAGAACCGCAATAATCACAAACATGATCATGCTCGCTGCCGCAGCTTT
>JBDKRF010000201.1:0-25038 GCA_039683525.1 Clostridiaceae bacterium | reverse complement strand
GCCAACTCAACTTCGCTGGGAGTTGCGACACCGGGAATAACGTCAATATTCTGTGCCTGACAGAATTTTACGATTTCGGGATTGAGTCCGGGCGCGACAATGAACTGCGCGCCTGCTTCGATCGCCTGCTTCGCCTGCTCAATTGTGATAACGGTACCCGCGCCGACAGTCATATCCGGATTCATCTCGCGCGTACGGCGGATATACACCTCCGCCTTCTCCATGCGAAATGTAACCTCCATAGCAGGAATTCCGCCAGCGCTCAAGGCTTTTGCAAGCGCATCACAGTCTTCAATGGATTCAATCTTAGTGATGACCGGCATGATGCCAATCGCAGAAATTCGCTCCAATACGCTGCTCATAGGCCATACCCCTTAACATAATTCTGAATCCGTGCAAACCCAGCCTTGATGTTTTCTGTTGAGGTGGCATAGGTGATGCGAATATATCCTTCTCCGACTTCGCCAAATCCCGAGCCGGGAACGGTGACCACACCGGTCTTTTTAAGCAGATCCATACAGAGATCCGCCGAGTTTAGGCCTGTTGCCTTGCTAAGTTCTTTTGCATTGGTGAATGCGTAGAACGCGCCCTTCGGCGGACGGATGGAGAGCCCTGGAGTCTCGTTGATCAGCGAGCAGATTAAATCTCTGCGCTCTTGATAGGTTTTGCGCATATTCTCAATCTCAGGCAGACAATCCCGCAAGCCGACCGCCGCGGCGATCTGACTCGGCGCAGGCAGACAGGAAGCGCCGTTTTCGTGGAGCTTGGTCATGTTGCGAATGATGTCCGGCCGCGCAATGGCATAGCCGAGCCGCCAACCCGTCATGGCAAACATCTTGGAAAATCCGCTGATATAGACGGTCTTTTCGATCATTCCATCAAACGACGTCATGCTGGTATAGCCCTCGTCATCGTAAACGAGGCGGCTGTAGATTTCGTCAGCAATGACATAGATATCCCGCTCTCGCAGCAAATCTGCAAGTGCCTTGCAAGTCTCCTTGTCGATGACTGCACCGGTCGGGTTCGACGGCGAATTAAGAATAATCGCTTTGGTTTTCGGCCCGATTGCCTTTCGAATATCGTCCGGGTTCGGAACAAAGTTGTTTTCTTCGTATGCAGGTACAACCTTCAGGACCGCGCCCGCCATGCCGATTTGACCGAAATAATTCGGCCAAGCCGGTGTGACAATGATGACCTCGTCTCCGGGATCGACCAGCGTAAACAGCGCCATCTGAATGGCTTCCGTCGCCCCGCAGGAGACCATAATCTGCGAATCCGGATCTGGGTTGAGATCGTTCTTGTGATACTTTGCAATCGCCTGACGAAGTTGCAGAACGCCGGCATTCGGCGTGTAGTGCGTAAGCCCCTGTTCCCAACAGCGGCAGGCTTCCTCAATGATGGGTTTTGGTGTTATAAAATCCGGCTCTCCGACGGTGAAGCTGATGGTATCTTTCATCTTAAGGGCTTCGTTATACATCGCCCGAATCGCGGAACCGCCGAGGGTTTGTGATAGTTTCGATAGCTGCATGATCGTTTATTCCTTATCCTTTATACTCAAACGACGAATAACGCGTTATGCGCCCAGGTAGGCAGACTTCACACGATCGTCCACAAGCAGATCCTTTGCGTTACCTTCTATGCTGATGCACCCTGTTTCCAGAACATAGGCTCGTGAGGCGGTCTTGAGCGCTAAAAACGCATTTTGCTCGATTAAGAGGATGCTTGTCCCTGCTGCATTGATCTGTTTGATGATGCGGAAGATGTCCTCAACGATGATCGGCGCAAGACCCATGGATGGCTCGTCCAGCATCAGCAGCTTTCCGTTGGTCATCAGCGCTCGACCGAGCGCCAGCATCTGCTGTTCGCCTCCGGAGAGTGTTCCTGCCTTTTGCTTTTCGCGCTCTTTCAGTCTGGGAAAAATTTCGAATACGTGCTCCAGACCATCCCGAATTTGCGTGGGGGACGTCACAAGATTTGCGCCCATACGCAGGTTTTCGATAACCGTCAAACCCGCAAATACGCGGCGGCCTTCCGGCACATGCGCGATACCGTGCTCAACGACCTTATGCGCCTTCATCTTGGTCAGTTCCGCTCCTTCAAACAGGATAGAACCGCTCTTAGCACGCTCCAAACCGGAGATGGTTCGCAGAATCGTGGACTTGCCTGCGCCGTTGGAGCCGATCAATGCGACGATTTCGCCTTTATCGAGATGGAAGGAGACGCCCTGAACGGCCTTGATTGCGCCGTAGGATACGTGCAGATCCTTGACTTCAAGCATTGACATTTTCGTATTCTCCTCCCAAATAGGCCTCGATGACGCGCGGATCTTTCTGAATCTGCGCAGGAAGACCTTCCGCAATGGTTTTTCCAAAGTCGAGAACCTTGATGCGGTCGGCAATCGGCATAACGAAGTTCATGTGATGCTCGATCAGAATAATCGTCAGATGAAAGCGCTTGCGAATGTCCACCACGAGCCGCGCCATTTCCTCCAGCTCGGTTGTGATCATGCCCGCAACCGGCTCATCCAAAAGCAGGATTTGCGGTTTCGTCATCAGCGCGCGGGCAACCTCCAAACGGCGCTGTTCGCCATATGGTAAGTTCTTTGCTAAAAAGTCCGCTTTATCTGCAAGATTCAATTCATCCAGTAGCGCCATCACCTCTTCGTCCAATGCCCGTTCGCTGCGCCGCATGGCGGGTGTGCGCAAAAAGCAACTCGCCAGGCTCTGCTGATTATGCATGGTGTGCGCCATCTTGACGTTGTCTGCAACAGACGAGTTTGAAAACAGGCGGATGTTCTGGAAGGTGCGCGTGATACCAGCCTGCGCAAACTGAAAAGGCTTTTGTCCAACCATGTTTTTGCCTTGATAGAGGATACTTCCGGTGGTCGGTTTATAGATGCCAGTCAGTATGTTGAAAACGGTTGTCTTGCCAGCGCCATTCGGACCGATGATTGCCACCATCTCTCCCTGCTCCAGGGTCAGATTAAAATTATCCACCGCACAAAGGCCGCCGAACATGATCGAAAGGTCTTTTACTTCAAGAATGCTCATGAATTTGTTTCCCTTTCTCTGTTACCGATTCGAATCAGTCGATTGCTTTTTATTCTGTTTGCGGCCAAAGAGCGGCTCTTCATACAGAGCGTTGCGTTTGATTCTCATAAACGGCAGTTCCTTGCCGCCGACGAGTCCGTCCGATCGATAGAGCATCACGATGACGAGAATAGCCGCGTAAACGACCAATCGCCAATCGGCCAGGAAGCGCAATACCTCGGGCAGAATGGTCAGGATTGTTGCGCCGACGATGGAACCGGTCAGCGACCCGCTACCGCCCGCATACATGAAGACCAGAAAGTCCGCGCTCTTGGTAAAGCTAAACGAGTCGGGCTGGATAAACGCCAGCAAATGCGCATAGAGGCCACCTGCTACACCCGCGATGAAAGCAGCGATGCAAAACGAGGTGATCTTATACTTCGTAGTGTCAATGCCCATCACATCCGCAGCGATTTCGTTGTCGCGAATCGCGACAAACGCTCGTCCGTACGGAGAATAGATCAGGTTTTTGAGCAGATAGAGTGTCAGCGTCATAAACAGCAGAATCCAAGCCAGCGTGGAGTAATTCGGAATACCGATCATGCCGCGCGCTCCGCCAATCGGCTTGATCAGGCGGAGAATCGCGCGAACGATCTCGCCAAAGGCTAGCGTCACAATTGCAAGATAGTCGCCCTTGAGCTTGAGCGACGGGAGGCCAATCAGTGCGCCGACAAACGCCGCTACACAGCCGCCGACCAGCAACCCAAGCAGGAACACGGGTGTTTGCGCAAACACTGATATACTCTTTCCGCCAAACACCATAGTTGTGACCACCGCCGCGCCATAGGCACCGAGCGACATGAAGCCTGCATGCCCAATACAAAACTGGCCGGTGAAGCCATTCACCAGGTTGAGGCTAGCGGTCATCATAATATTGATTCCCGCAAACATCATGACCTGAATATAGTATTTGTTAAAGACTCCCAGTTTTTGCAGAATAATCGTCGCGAAGTAAAACACAATTACGATCGCTACCGGATAGACTGTTTTAGCCAATTTCTTCCAATTCATAAACAGTCCTCCTCAAACCTTTTCCTTGGTGAGTTTTCCCATAATTCCTGCGGGCTTAACCAGCAGGATGACGATGAGAATGATAAATCCAACCGCGTAGCCAAACGTAGAGTTGATCGCCGTAGCAAAAATCTCCGACACGCCCATGATAAAGCCGCCGAGCATCGCGCCACGGATATCGCCAATGCCACCGAGCACTGCCGCGATGAAGGATTTTGTTCCAAGCCAGGAACCCATATATACCTCGACCTGCGGATAGACGCTTGCGTAGCAAATACCCGCCACAGCGGCAAGCGCGCCACCGATGAAGAACGTGATGGAGATCACGCGGTTTACATTGATGCCCATAAGAGCCGCCGCGTCCTTATCCATGCTGACTGCGCGCATTTGCGAGCCCATCTTCGTCTTGTTGACGAGCAAAAACAACCCGATCATCACCACAGCGGAAAGCGAAATCATAATAATCTGCGTTGAGGTGATCGAAGCGCCGAGGAAGGAATACCGCACAACTTTGAACAGCGTCGGAAACGAACGAGGGTTCGGGCCGATGAAGGTCAGCGCGCGCGGAAAATTTTCTAAAAACATAGACACACCGACCGCCGTAATCAAGGCGATCATGCGCGGTTTGTTGCGCAGTGGACGATAGGCAACTGCCTCAACACCAACGCCTATTGCGCCGGTACCCAACATGGCAATGATGATGATCACGCCGACAACCAGCATGGGATAGGAGCCGTCAATATTCAAATTAGTGAATATCTTAGCAATGAAGAATGTGCCCAAGGCACCAATCATTAGGAAGTCGCCATGGGCAAAGTTGATCATGCCGACGATACCATAGACCATGGTATAACCCAATGCCAACAATGCGTATACGCTGCCTAACTGAAGGCCGTAAATTAAATACTGTAAGAGTGTAGACAAGGGAAAGCCTCCAATCTTTTTTCGGAAGGGGTCCGTACGCTGATTCAGCATAGTCGATGTACCGGCTGGTTTCTAAGCAACCGGCACATCGACATACTCCACTTGAACTATTGTAATTACGGATTTACGATTCGTTAGTTGGGGTTGACAGCAGAGACGAAGTGGGAAGCACCCGCCGCATCATATTCCATGATGACAGCACCCTTGATGGGGTTACGATCTGCGCCTACAGTGATAAAGCCGGACGGCAGCTCAAAGTTCGAAATCGTGGCGAGTGCGTCACGAACACCGGTGCGAGAAAGCTCAACAGCGTTCTGCAACGCGTAGATGACCATCTCAGTTGCTTCATATGCAAGCTCTGCGTTAGAGTTCGGGCTTTCGCCGTCGTGCATGGCGGTGTACGCCTGAACGAACTTGACAGCCGCATCCGTAGTGGATTCTGCGGAGAACGCGGAGACGTAAACAACGCCTTCAACCGCGGCGCCGGCAACTGCTGCTACTTCAGGGGTATCAGCGGAGTCACCGCAAACGATCGGGCAGGTCATGCCGACTGCACGCGCCTGCTGAATCTGCAGCGGCATTTCGCCAAGCAGGTTCGGGAGGAACAGGCATTCCGGCGTGGTGGCGGAGAGCTTGGTCAACTGGACATTGTAATCCTTGACGTCAGAACCGGAGTATTCTTCGGAGGCAACAATCGTTCCGCCAAGCGCTTCATAACTTGCAACAAACGCGTCTGTTAAGCCGGTGGCATAAGCATCCGCATTGTTAAAGAGGATTGCGGCGGTCTTGTAGCCAGCTTCCCAGCAGTAGGTCGCGGCTACTTTGCCCTGGAACGGGTCGATGAAGCAGGCGCGGAAGATATAGTCGCCGATTTCGGTGACGGCTGTGTTGGTGGCAAACGTGCAAACCACGGGGCAACCCGCGTTCTGCGCGATGGAACCAGCGGCCAGAGCACACTTGGACATATCCGGCCCGACGATGGCGATGACGCCTTCTTCTTCAATCAGCTTCTGAAAAACGTTGGTGGTCTTCTCTTCGGAAGCTTCATTGTCCATGTAGATGAACTCGACCGGGTAATCGACACCCTTGATGGTGATCTTGCCGCCAAGCTCTTGCTCGGCAACCTGGACGCCATGGGTGATGTACTTGCCCGCGATTGCGGAGTTGCCGGAGATCGGGCAAACGACGCCGATTTTCAGGGTTTCAACGGCGGCGGCTTCTGTCGTGCCGGCGGCATCGGAAGCGGGGGCTGCGGGGGCTGTGGAATCTGTGGCAGTGGGAGTTCCCGTGCAGGCAACAAGAGCCAGAGCCATACACAGAACCAGTGCAAGCGATAGTAACTTTTTCATTGTCTTCCTCCTGATTTTTTGATTATACAAACGGCGACGCATGCGCCTTTTGCTCGGGGGGGATTGCTTTGGTTTTTTTGACAGTATGACAACAGATGATCCGATTCGGAACTTTGCGTTCCACATTATGAAATGCTTTGTTTCATTGTGGAATCATTATATTTCACAAATATTTCTATTGTCAATACCCCCCGATTTTTGAAGTGAACGATAGGTTTATAATATTAAACGTAAGAACTGACATTTTTCGATTTTTTCCGCGCAATACCAAAAAAATTCTATCTCGTTTTTCAAAATAAAACGAAAAATATGTGATTTCCTTCATTGTTGAATGCATCATAACGGCGATTTTCTTCGTTAAAACCAATATCTGTCTTGTGGTTTGGTTTCTTAAACGTGAGCTTACGCGCATCAAACACTCCTGATAAAGCGATGCTTCCAAACGCCGCACCTACTATACCACACAAAATCGCAGTGAATTCGTGTTTTGCGTGGAACGCATGCGACAACTGTTTTACACAACGAGTGTTGTGCAGCCTAACAAACTATGATATTATGCTAGATGGAAAAAAATTCGCGATGAGAGCTCATTCTTCTTTTTTATCGAGTCTCGGTCGATTTTTCCTGATCAATTTAACCGCTCCAGCGTCTTATTTAGTTGTGTTGCGGGTGATTTTATGCTGAAGCTTCGGAGGTGTTCTATGGAAGGCTCCACTGGTTCGCACGTACAGGTTCTGGATCGTGCGCTCGATTTGATTGAGTTGCTGGCTACGTCTGAGGGCGGGCTTGGCCTCGCCGAACTCTCGGCAGCGACCGGGCTGCCAAAAAGCACCATCCATCGGATTCTTGCTTCCTATGCCTCTCGGCACTATATCGAAAAGGACCCGGACACGAGCACCTATTTTCTCGGGCATAAGTTTGTGGAAATCGCAAGCCTTTATCTCAACAAAATCGTGCTCAAGACTGAGGCCGCGCCAATCATGCACGAAATGGCCTCGATGTTCAGTGCAATTTCCTACCTCGGCGTTGTTGAAAACACAGAGGTCGTCTATCTGGAACGCGCAGAGCAGTTCAACAGTCTTCGTCTCTACACACAGATTGGTAAGCGTGAACCGTTGTACTGCACAGCGCTTGGAAAGGTTTTAATGGCGGCACTGCCGGAGGAACAATTTATTCATATCGCCAAGCATCTGACGTATAAACCCTATACACCAAACTCAGTAACGTCCTTTGATGCGTTTGCAAAAGAGGTGCAGTTTGCGCGCGAGCATGGCTATGCGTTGGATGTCGAAGAACATACCGTTGGCAGCAGCTGCCTCGCAGTGCCGATTTTCGACTATACGCGTAAGGTCATGGCTGCCATGAGCATCTCCGGTCGAGGATTGTTCGATAGCTTTCCAATCGACTACATCTATCAGCAGATGAATCAAGCGTCGATGGAGCTCTCCAAGCGGATGGGATACACGCAGGATTCCACTAACCGTAAGTAATAATTGAATCGGCTCTCAAACGTCTCCGAAATGTTCGGAGGCGTTTTTTGATGCCGGATGCCAATCGGACTTCGTCACATCGAGATGTTTGCATCACATTTTTTATCTGCGCATATAATTTCGGATTGACAAGCAGAATATGCTCACGCTATAATTATTACGTTCCGCATCGTGGAATCGTATTTCGTATCCGTATATAAGGGGATGAACATCATGTCTGAATCTATCCTCGAAATCATTGCTTCACATGGAATTATTGCAATTTGCCGAAAAATTTACGGCGACGACCTTTTAAGCCTAGCTGCTGCTCTGCAAAGTGGCGGTGTTCGGCTGATGGAGGTAACTTTTGACCAGTCCGATCCGGATTGTATTTCGCGCACTGGTGAGGGAATTCGCGCGCTCTGCGATCAATTCCCTGCCATGCGCTTCGGCGCAGGGACAGTTTTAACCATACCGCAGGTGGACGCCACAAAAGCCGCTGGCGGGCAGTTTATTATCTCTCCCAATACGGATGTGGACGTGATTCGCCACACAAAATCTCTCGGTCTTGTTTCGATTCCCGGCGCTATGACGCCTTCGGAGGTTATGAGCGCACATTGTGCGGGTGCGGACTATGTAAAGCTTTTTCCGGCGGCAACGCTCGGCATTCAATATCTCAAAGATTTGACCGCTCCGGTCAACCATGTGAAAATTCTGGCGACAGGCGGTATATCCACCGGTAACTTAGCCGATTTTTTACGTGCAGGCTGTCGCGGCGCAGGAATCTCCAGTTCGCTTTGCGACAAAGCACAGATCAAAGCAGGTAATTGGGATGCCTTAACGAGCAGCGCGAATGAAATTGTTTCCATCTTCAATGCCGTTGCGGAGGAAAAGGGATGGCGAAAGTAATCGGTTTTGGCGACCTGCTGGTACGATTCAGCCCCCCAGGTTATCAACGTTTCATGCAGGCGACTAGCTTTGAAATCAACTATACTGGTGCGGAAGCAAACGTTCTCGTCAATCTCGGCCTCAACGACGTGGAAACGGAGTTCGTTACCCGCCTGCCAGACAATATCATCAGCCAGTGCGCACTGTCCCAGCTTAAAAAATACGGCGTTGGAACCAAACACATCGTCTTTGGCGGCGATCGCATAGGCACCTATTATCTTGAAAAAGGTGCTTCCCAACGCCCGTCGCGGCTCGTCTACGACCGCAAGTACACGGGTATGGCAACCGCAAAACCGGATGATTTCGACTGGGATTCCATATTTACCGGAGCGACGCACTTTCTCTTCACTGGAATTACGCCCCCGCTTGGCGATTATCTCACGGCAATTTGCATGGAAGCCTGCCAAGAGGCAAGACGTCGCGGGATTACCATTGTTTGTGACCTAAACTATCGTACTTTGCTCTGGGATCTGGAGACGGCACAAAGAACGATGCGTGAGTTCATGCCTTTTGTCGATATTCTGGTTTGCGGCAGAGAGGACTCACAAAAGCTCCTCGACGTCACGCTAAACACTGTGAGCACTGCTGACGACCGTATCGACCGCAACGCATATTGCGCGGTTGCAGAAGAGCTCGTCCGGCGCTACGGCTTCCAATACGTTGCCATCACGCTGCGCGAGAGCATCTCAGCTTCTGACAACTGCTGGAGTGGCATGCTCTACACCGACGGCAAAGCATATTACTCGAACAAATTTTCAATTCACCTGGTTGACCGCGTTGGCGGCGGGGACGCCTTCACGGCGGGGCTTCTCTACGCGCTCATCCATCAATATGATCCGCAGTGGACAATAGAATTTGCGGTTGCGGCGGGCTGCCTCAAACAGACCATCGAGCAAGACTTTAATCTATCCTACGCCAGAGAAATTCAACAGCTCGCCTACGGAGATACTTCCGGCAGGATTCAGCGATGAACGCACCCTTTCCCGATCGGCAACCGAAATCAAATTTGCGAATGGTGCTGCTGGCTATCTTCTGCATTTTGCTCTGGGGCAGCGCAATTCCCTGCATCAAGCTCAGTTATCCGCTCTTTGGAATTGAAAACGGCACGACGTTTGATAAGATTTTCTTTGCAGGTATCCGTTTCACTGGCGCAGGAATCCTGACGCTTGCACTCTCACTTTCCATCAAAGGCGGTTCGCGGCAGCTTCAGTCGCGGCACATTCTGCCCGCAATAGGGCTCGGGCTTGTCCAAACCACCGCGCAGTACGTCTGCTTCTACATTGGACTTTCCAACTCGCCCGGCGCTAGAAGCGCCATTTTGAATACGACATCAACTTTTTTTATTGTGTTTCTCGCGGCACTCTTTTTCCGCTCGGAAAAGGTCACGATCCGCAAACTTACGGGCTCTCTGATTGGTTTTCTTGGCATTTTGTTCGTGAACCTCAGCGGCGATATCGGAAGCCGTTTCACTTGGGACGGCGACTTTTTGATTATTCTTGCTTCGCTGGGATTTGCGGTGGGCTCCATCATAAGCAAAAAACTCTCGCAAAGCGAAAATCCGTTTCTGTTAACCGGGTTTCAGTTGCTATTTGGTGGTTGTGTGTTGATTGCCATCGGACTGTGCGGCGGCGGTCATCTGCCAGTGGTCTTACCCGCCGGAATAGGACTACTTGCCTACCTCATCGTGCTCTCCGCCGTTGCATTCAGTATTTGGACGTACCTGCTGCGCGATCATGATGCGGCGCTTGTCTCCGTCTACTTCTTTCTCTTACCGATCTTCGGCGTTGTGCTCTCCGGTATCTTTTTGAAGGAACGGATTTTTACATTCCATAATCTAGCAGCGCTCCTATTTGTTTGCACAGGAATCTTCATCGTCAATAGCGGCTCGAAGAAACAACGAATTCAAGCGCCTGAGCATCCAACAACGATTCATTAGCCTACCTGAACCCGGCAGAAAATGCATCTCAATCTTTGGAGGACAAATTAATGGGTAAAAAAGTCATTGCCATCAGCGACTGCGATCACTTGTATATGGCCGAGGAACAGCAGGTCTGCAACCAGTATGGCGTGGATTATGTATTGTTTCACTGCCAAACTGAGGACGACTTAATCCGCAGTCTGCAAGGTTACGAAGCAGTGGTCAACCAATATGCCCCGTTTACGGAGCGCGTGTTTGCAGCGCTACCGGCCCTGAAGATGGTCGTGCGCTACGGCGTTGGTGTAAACAACATCGACCTCGAGGCGGCCTCGCGTCATCGCGTTGCCGTCTGTAACGTGCCAGACTACGGCGTGCAGGAAGTCGCAGCTCACGCATTTGCGCTCATGATGGCGCTCACGCGAAAGATTGTCCGCATGAACGATTCCGTAAAAAGCGGCGCATGGGAATATGCACAGAGCATTCCCGTTCGCCGTTATCAAAATATGACATTCGGTGTCGTCGGTCTTGGGCGCATTGGCAGTTGTCTTGCAGAAATGCTCCGCCCCTTCGGTGGCCGCATCCTCGGTTACGAAATCAAAGCGGATCGCATCCTGCCGGATTTTGTTGAACGGGTCGATTTTGATACGCTGGTGCGCGAAAGCGACGTCATCTCCCTGCACTGCAATCTTGAAACATCCCGCGACCTCTTCAATCTGGATGTTATGCGCAGAATGAAACCCGAAGCGGTGCTCATTAACGTTTCCCGCGGCGGAATTGTCAATGAAGACGATTTAGCCATCGCGCTCAACGACGAAATCATTGCCGGTGCGGGAATTGATGTGACACTCAAGGAACCGCTTCCGCAGGAAAGCCTGCTACTAAGCGCACGCAATATCATTCTTACGCCGCACATGGCCTGGTATTCCGAGGAGGCCTCCTCCGATCTCAAGACGAAAACCACCGAGGAGGCGGCTCGGTATTTAACGGGAAGGCCACTGCTCAACCAGCTTAATCAATTTGAATAAATTACAAAGATCCAGCTATGCAGCGTGCTCAATCATCACCGACATACTGGATTTTTTGAAAGGACGCCATACATCTATGAAAGCAATCGTATTTACCGGCCCGAACAGCGTTGAAATGCGCGAACTGCCCATTCCTGCAGTCAAGGAAGGCTGGGCGCTCATCAAGGTCAGCCACGCGGGCATCTGCGGCAGCGACGTCACCATCTTTCTCGGCGCACACCCGCGCGCAAAAGCCCCGCTCGTCATGGGGCATGAGTTTTCCGGCTATCTGGAACAGGATATCCCCGGTATCCAGAAGGGCACGCTCGTCACTGTCAATCCACTGCTCTCTTGTGGAAGCTGCGAACCCTGCCTAAGTGGCAATACGCACGTATGCAAAACGCTCAAGCTGCTTGGTATCGACTGTGACGGCGGAATGGCGGAGTATGCCATTGCTCCGATTGAGATGATCGTTCCTGTGCCTGCGGGCGTTTCACCGCGGCTTGGGGCCTTTATTGAGCCGATTGCCGTAGCGGTTCACGCGCTTCATATAGCGCAATTTCAGGCTGGCTACAGCGCGCTGGTTTTCGGCGCGGGCGCAATCGGCCTTGCAACCGCTATCACGCTGCGTCGCTTTGGCGCGGGCGCAATCACCGTCTGCGAACCGAACCTCGTACGCCTGCAGATAGCCAAGGAACTTGGCTTCCACTGCATCCAAAGCAATCCGGACTTAGTTGAGCAGCTCCTCGCGGAAACCGACGGAAGCGGGTTTGATTTTGTTTTCGATTGTGCCGGACATCAGAGCGTTGCAGACATCCTACCGGACGTGGTGAAGATTCGCGGCGTCATCGAGATCATCGCGGGTTACAAAAAACCGCCCATGATGAACTATCAAAAGGGCATGTTCAAGGAGTTCTCGATTCAGTTCACCCGCGTGTATACGCATCGAGACTTCCAGATAGCGGCAAAGCTCTCCGCGCAGGAACCGCTGTTTGAACGGCTTGCAAACTACGAGTTGCCACCGGAAGACGCGAAAAAGGGCTTCGATCTGATGACGACGCCCACGGATGCAATTAAAGTAATGTTCAAGTTTTAAGGAGTAGACAATGTTATTTGATATCAAAGGCAAAAATGCGATCATAACCGGCGCAAGCCGCGGTCTTGGTCTCGGCGTCGCGGAAGGCTTTGCCGAAGCCGGCGTAAATCTCATTCTGATCTCGCGCAACATGCCGCAGGAAATACTGACTAAATTACGCGGCTACGGTGTCAAGGTAGAGGCCTATTCTTTTGACCTCTCCGAACCTGAGAAGATCCCCGCGCTCATCGAGCAGGTCTTAAGCGAATGGGGACGTATTGATATTCTCGTCAACAATGCAGGCGCACAGCGCAGAAACAACAGTGTTGATTTTACCGATGAGGACTGGGACTTTGTGCTCGACGTCAACGCCAAGAGTGTATTCGTGATGTGTCGCGAGGTCGGTCGCCACATGATTCAAAACGGTTACGGGAAAATCATCAATTTCGCATCCCTGCTCTCGTTTCAGGGCGGATTTCGCGTTCCGGCATACGCCGCGAGCAAGGGTGCCGTCATGCAATTCACCAAGAGTCTCTCAAACGAGTGGGCGAAGCTCGGTGTAAATGTGAATTGTATCGCGCCCGGATACTTCGATACCGAAATGAACGTGGCTTTGGTCAACGACCCCGTGCGAAACGAGCAGATCACCATGCGGATCCCCGCCGGACGGTGGGGCCATCCCGAAGATGTCGTCGGAACGGCGGTCTATCTGGCTAGCCATGCCTCAGACTATGTTCACGGCGTTACGCTACCGGTGGATGGCGGTTGGATGGGGCGCTGATTAGCACCGTTTTCTGGAGCAATGCGGTGGAGAACGGTTTCCTCTTTCGCCATCTCCCCGTCGCATTGCCAAGCCCCTTTTGACTGCGGCTGCGCCTTCCTGTATTATATGAAGTAGAATTCAAAAACAAGATGCCGAACAGACTGTACTGTTTGGTACGCCGATGGGAGAATCACGATGTCCACAATGTTTCTCGATTCCTTTCAGTTGATCGTTGCGGTCTACTTGCTGTACCTTGCAATCAAGGGAAAAGGCCAAATGTACAATTTTTTCGATATTCCAAAGGCGGAGCAACCACGGATTCATAAACTCCTGCGGACGGCATACCTCGTCTGCGGTCTGCTAGCGTTGCTGGATGCAGGTGCTAATATGCTGCAAAACAGTATGTATACACAACAAATTCTTGAAAGCGGAACCGAGATAACGCAAAACTTCACGATTGCATCCATTCCATTTCTCAGCTATGCGTTGCTCTCCACAATCAGCACGGTTCTCACATGCCTGATCATTGCCATTCTGGTGAGTGTGTTTGTTTATTTACGCATCGTCAGCAATAAAGACGGAAAAAGCTCAGTCAGTGCAAAACAATAGCTATCTGGCTCGGCCAATCCTATGCTCGAATTTAAGTTATCGAAGAATTTACGTACACCTTTACTTCCATATTATATTGGTAATGGCAAACACTGCCGTGAATTTGGTCTGAACCCTGAAAAAGCATTCCACTCAAAAAGAGAAAAATAGCAGAATGAAAAAGGAGTTGGCAAAGAAACGAAGAAGGGCAATTATACAGACGAGCAGATTGCCTTTCGTTGAAGCAGGCGAAACTGGGTACACCGATAACGGAAACATACATTACATATATATTGTGCCCATGCATTATCCGATTTACCCCCGTCTGAAGGTAGTCCCCCCCAGCTTGCACCCACCCTCGTCCATTATGCACCCACCCCCACGATTCGCGTGATTGTATCACTTCGTGGGGGTTTAGCCAGCTAACCCCACCGAAGCAGAGATAATTACGGTGGGGTTTTTCTTTGCCTTTAAACACAAAAAACGCCCTATTTGTTGCGTTTTTTGGAAGCTGCGTTTATATGGTTGAGTTCTCGTACACTCTATCAGTGCTCAAAAGCTGGAACCCCCCGCAGGGGAAACGTTTCAGAGTATCGATGAGTCACCGTGCATAAATGATTCCCGCCAATGCTCATCACATTCCATTTCTGAATTCATCTCCGTATTGTGTTCGATGTTTTAGCTTGGTTCTTTCCTCTGATTCTTATATTACTCTCTTTCCATGCTGTCCGAAATATTAACACACTCCAGCACGACAGTATTCGGTTGTGTGTTCCCACGGTGGAAAGCGGAGTATCAGGATATGGAGCATTTCCTTTCGTCACCGTTGCAATCCAAGGATTGACGATTTAAATTTACTGAGGCTGCCGCTTCCAAGATCTGCGGCGTAATGACCTGAATTTGCTTGATCACACTGGCGCTCATAAAGTCGCTGTTCAGCGGCTGATCTGTCACGATCACGCTGATATTCTGATAGTCGCAAAACGACAGCAACGCGTTACGGCCAAATTTGCTGTGATCCGCCATCAGCACGATGTTCTTATTCCATTTGATGACCGACTTTTTAATTTCGATATCCGAAAAGAATGCATTGGTCAGCCCCAGTTCCAACGTTGCCCCTGTCGTAGCCAGGAACACGATATCGATCGACATCTTCGACAGTTCATTGAGCGTATTGCTGCACTGAAACGATGCCGAAGTGCTGTTATATACCCCGCCGAGCGCGATGATCCTGAGCGAAGGATATTTCGATGCTTCATACAGCGCGACCAAGCTATGCGATATCACCGTGATATCCTTTTTGTCGGCGATATAAGGCAAAATCTGCAATGTCGTCAAGCCAGAATCGAGGAATATGCTCATCCCGTCCTGAATCAGCGATGCCGCAAGCTGCCCGATCTTTTGCCTCGCGTCATCCTCTGGAAGCGGTTTTTTCGTCATCAGTGTTTCCTGCTGTGCTTGTTGCCTAGCCATGACGCCACCATACACTTTGGTCAGCTTTTTCTGTTGTGCAAGCTCGGCAATATCCCTGCGAATTGTGCTGATCGACACATGAAAGTGCGCGCATAACTCTTCTAGCGTAGACACGCTGTTTTCTGCGATATAAAGTTCAATGTCATGCAGTCGGGCCGATTTCACTTGTGTTCTTCTTTCAATGATAGGATTGATTCGGAAAAAGCTGTTTCGTTATAGGCATTACGTCAGATGGACTCCGGCTTGTTTGAGAACATTTCTAAGTGCCGACACTTCGCCGTGAAATACAAATCCCGAAAGACCCGCCTCATATGCCCCTTCGATATTCATCGGCATGTCGTCAATCATGAAGCACTCTGCTGGCTGCAAGTCAAACGTATTGCAAAGTAAGGTATAGATTTCCGGCTGCGGCTTCACCAGTTTTACATCCGCCGAGATCAGAGTCCCATCAAAAAAACGGGAGGCGGGAATATCCGGCCAGAACTCGTGCAGGCGAAGGGTGGCGTTCGAGAGCAGATATATCCCGTAACCCAGAGCTTTCAGTTCCGCAACCAGCTCATACATGCCTTCCATCGGCATGATCGGCCGGTCCCAATGGGTGACCAGATTTGCAGCGGCCTCGTGCAGCCGCTGCGGCAGCCGCGCGCACATATTCGCAATCGCGCCTGCTTGAGTGATCGTGCCGCGATCCAACTGCGCCCATTCCAGCGAGCGGAACACCTCGTTCATGAGGATCCGCTCGTCCTCTTTGGCAACGCCCAACCTGCGGATGAAATATTCGCGGTCGAACTGAATCAACACGCCGCCCATATCAAAGATGATGTTTCGAATCATTCCTGTGTTCTTTGCCTTTCCCGCGTCGTTTCGAGATCATAATCTTTTGCATCATACGATTTCGATCGGGTCCTGCTTAATGGCGTTTTGTATCTTGTTTTCGCCATGCGCACGCGATGCCTTAAAACTTGACGACGATATCCTGCAGCATATCCGCACAGACATCCCCTTTATCCGAGGCGTGGTTCATGTGGCTATAGATCTCGCGGTATTTCAGTATCTTCTTGATATCGTCCGATGTAAACAACTCCGCAATGGATTCGTGGAAGCGTGAGTTCATCCTGTTCTCCAGCTTCTTCACCTTGATCGCCTCTGCGGAGACCAGCGCGAGGTTGTTCGCCAGATTTATGACGCAGAGCAGGATGCCGTCGGCCATCTGCAGGAGGATTTCCGCCATGGACGAGAGGTTTTTATCCGGCGGTATGTCGTAGATGCGCAGATCTTTCACCGTCGTCCAGGCATAATCTGCCAGATCGTCAATCGCCGTAGACAGGCGAAACAGGTCGTCCCGGTCGATGGGCGTGGTAAACGTCCGATTGATCGCGTCCACCAGTTGATAGCGGATTTGGTCCGCCTCGTGCTCCTTCGTCTTGACGAAGTCGCCATTCTCCTGCGTCGGATTCTCGCAAAACACGCCCAGCGCGCTTACCGTGTCGCGCACTGTCTGCGCCTGCTGGGTTAAAACGCTATAGAAGTCTAAATTTCTTTTCTGCTTCAGCACTGTGGATTACTCCTCTGGTCATGGTAGTTTATTCATTATTATAAGAAGTAACGATAATATCCGTTTTCATCCGGTGCCCCTCCGTATCGACGCGCCCGTTTTTACGTACCAGCCTGTCTTCTATCGGGTAAACAGTAACGAGAAAAGATAGAACAGCAACGCACCAAGTGTACCTGCGATGGGGATGGTGATCACCCAGGATAGCAGGATGCGCTTTGCGACATTCCACTTGACCGCCTTATACCGCTCCGCAGCTCCAACACCCATGATGGAGGATGAGACGATCTGGCTGGCTGACACCGGAGCGCCGAGCATGGAGGAAACGAGGATCACCGCGCCCGCCGTCATCTGCGAGGCGAACGAATCGATCGCCTGCACTTTATAGATGCCGACGCCGACGGTCTTGATGATGCGAAATCCGCCAAAGGCGATGCCGCAGGCAAGGCTCAGCGCGGCGCAAACGATGATCCAAAGCGGAATTGTGCCCGATGTGCCACCGTAGATACCCATTAGAATCATCACGATGCCGATGGACTTCTGCGAATCGTTGAAAGAGTGGTTGAATGCAAGGAATGTCACATTCAGCCACTGCGCATATGTAAAGAAGGTATTCGCGCGGAGGCTTGCATTTCGGGTGATGAAACGCAGCAGCATCAGGATGCCAAACCCCGCGAGAAAACTGACCACCGGTGTTAAGAAGATCATCAGCACGATCTTGCCCCAGAAGTAATTCCAGGCGACCGCGCCACTGCCGAAGGCCGCAAGCCCCGCCCCGACCACGCCGCCGATCAATGAGTGCGATGACGAGGCCGGTATCCCGTAGAGCCATGTGGTCAGATTCCAGAGTATGGCCGCCAGGATGCCCGCCGTGATGAACGCCAGCGCGATATTCTTCGCCGCGGGAGTGGTATAGCAGCTTTCGGCAATCAGTTTCTGAATCGTGTTTGAAACGCTGGAACCGAGCACAAGTATGGCAAACGGAGAAAGCAACTCTACCACAGCGGCCCATGCCAGCGCCGGGAAAGGCTTCATGGAGCGGCTGGCAATCAGCGTAGCTACCACGTTGCAACCATCGTGAAATCCGTTTACATACGTAAAGGCGAACGTCAGTATGATTAAAATCCAAAATGAAACAGGCATATGCAGATGAAACACCCCGGCAATATTGGAATTGGTATGCAACAGTCAGCAAAACCTTCGTTTATTTCGCTGAATGCGCCTGCTGGAAATTGTGTTTGCCGAGCGGCAGATACGCCGAATGAATTCCACCATCCTCGTCAATCGTCAGCTCGGAAGACCTGTGCGCAGGGATGCCATCCGTCCAGGGCGGGAGCTGTGGTGTATCGCTCAGCAAGTAGCGCACGTTTGGGTCGTATGCCCTAAAGAGGCCAAGAATATCCGGATGCATGCTTTCATAGCGCCGGTCGGACGAGGCGCAGACGACCAGCACGCGCGGAGAAACCGCATTCACCAGCGCTTGATCTGCTCCGTCCCGCTGCCCATGATGCCCCACCTTAAAAACATCGGCCTTGAGCGCCTGCATTGGCAAGTGCGCATAGCCTGCGCAGTTGGTGTCACCGGGCAGCAGTATCTTCGTGCCTCGATAGCTCAGCATGAGGATGACGCTGTGGTTGTTCATGTTTTTATCCACATCCAGCAACAGGAGTTTCTGCATCTCGCGGTCTTTTTCGGCATACAGCTCCTTTAGCTGTCCGCACAAATCCGCGGCTTCCTCCGCTGAAGGGCCAAGCACCTCTGCCGTCAATCCATCGACGGGTAGGGTCAGCTCGGCGCCCTGTTTCAGATTTCGTATCGGCACGGCAAGCGAGCGAAACCGTTTCAGGAGCATGCGGTGCGCATTCAGCGCGCGCAGGCTCTTGCCGCTGCGCGGAAGCGTCACGATCTCATCCGGCAGCGTCTGCCAGTCCTCGCTCCCCTCCGGCAGCGCGCAGCACCAGTATTCTCCTATTGCAAACTCGTTCGCGACTCTGGTCAAGCCACAGGTATGGTCCTCGTGAATATGCGTATTCAGCACGACGTCCAGTTTGGTAATTCCCAGCTCCCGGATCAGATCCGCGGCGCGTACGCGCGCGGGAAACCCCGCGTATTCCGCGTCTTCCCCGCTGCCGCCGTCGACCAACATTGTAAATGTCGATCCGTCGGATTTTTGTGCTGTGAGTAAGATCGATTCACCATACCCTACATTGAAGAACCGCAGCTTCATATCGTCTAATTCCCTTAGTTATTTATTTTTTGATGGCGCGCTTGATATAGATGCTGGAAATCAGCAGCACCAGAATGGTCATGACCACGGCGCCCGCACTCCCGAATCCAAACTTCAGGTTGCTGATGCCATAGGTATACAAAAACTGCGTGATCGTTGAAGTCGTTCCGGCGGGACCTCCACCGGTCAGAATGTTTACCTTCTCGAATAGGCGGAATGTATCAATGGAGCGCATCAGCGCGCAGAGGGCGATGCTCGTCCTCAGATGCGGATAGGTGACATAGTGAAACTGCTGCAGCTTACCCGCGCCGTCGATGCGCGCGGCTTCATACAGCTCTTCCGGCACGGACTGGAGCGCCGCGTACAGCAGCAGAAACACGAACGGCGCGTTTTGCCAGACGTCGATGACGAGAATGGTGCCAAACGCAGTCCGTGTATCCATAAACCAGTTGAACACCGGCAGACCCAGAGAGGTCAGAAACTGATTGACGATGCCGTAATTGACGGAGAGCATCAAGCGCCAGCTCAACGCCACCGTAACGGTCGGCAGCAGATAGGGCAGCAGCAGGAGCGTCCGCATCACCTTTTTACCCCTGTGCATGCCGTGGACAAACAAGGCGATCAACAAACCGATGACCATTTCAAAGGCGACGGCAAGGAACGTGAACTTCACCGTGTTCACGAGCGCCTGACGGAAATAGCTGTTCTTGATCAGTGTGGAATAGTTTTTAAACAGGATAAAGTGGGCATTGTCCATGCCTTTGAGATAGTTATAATCGGTAAAGCTATAGATCAGCGTGAAGATGAGCGGGTACGCCGTCATAACCAGCAACACGATCAGCGTTGGCGTTATCATTGCCCGCGGGAATATGCGCTCTTCCAGGCGAAACTCTTTCATATTCCTTTTTTTGGATTCGTTTTGTTTCATGTTGGGAACCCTCTCATTCAAGGTGAACCAGCGATGGTGTTTTTGGGGTTGCGTGAGTGGTCAGCGGTGCTTTGACCCGGCCTTCCGGCGCCGGTTAAAACGCCGGAAGGCCTATGGTTGGCTTACATGATTGCTTTCTTCAAAGAGATGACGTGGATTACGACATCAGGGCTTCCAGCGCGGCCTGCGCGTCAGCCAGACCCTGATCCATGGTCTTGGTTCCCTGAATCACGGCGTCCATCTCGGTGCCGAGGGTGTTGGTGAATTCAGACCACTGCTCGATGACCGGGCGATACACGCCGGACTGAAGAGCGTTGCAGACGGTCGCAAGCTGCGGGTGCGTAGCCAGCGCGTCAGCATTCTGCAGGCAGCTGAAGCGGCAGGGAACGCCGCCGTTGGCGATAGAGGCCAGCTGAACGTCCTTATCCATCAGGTACTCCAGCAGCTTGAGCGTGAGTTCCTTGTTTTGGCTGTTGTTGCAGACGCCGACGGTCCATACGCCGTACATGGAGGTATTCTTTGCAGTGTCGGTATCGGTCAGCTTGGTGGGGATAACGGTGTAGCTCGCTGCGCTGTCCGCCGTGGGGACGTACCAGCCCGGCCAGCCGATGGCCATGGCAGCGTTGCCGCCGTCGATAGCCGCAACGATATCATCCTTATCCATCGTGTCGCCCAGCTTGTAGAGGTTGATGTAGTTGGTAAATGCCGCCTTGAACGCGTCGGTGTTCACGGTGGGCTTGTTGTTTTCGTCAACAACCCATCCGCCGTACGCCAGCAGGTGCGGGATGAAGTCCGAAACAATGTTGTCGCCGGAGCCGCCGCGGACGATGAAGCCGATCTTGCCGGCAGCGTTCGCCTTCTGGGCGATATCCATCACGTCCTCAAACGTAGTGATATCTTCGGGCTTATATCCGGCATCCGCAATCAGCTGCTTGTTGTAGAGCAGAACGGTCACGTTGCCGAAGTAAGGCGCCAGATAGATGCTGTCGCCGAATTTGCAGATCGAGGTCGTCGCGGGAATGATATCGTCGTCAAACGAATAGCCCATCTCGGAGAGGTTTGCCAGCACCTTGTTGGCGGTGAATTCTGCCATCCAACTGCCGTCCACCATGCAGAGGTCATACGCACCCTGCTTATTCACGGCATCCAGAGCGATCTTGGTGTGCAGTTCGTCAAACGCCAGTTCCAGCACTTCGCAGGTGCAGTTGTTGGCCTTTTCAAACTCCGGCAGGGCAGCCTTGATGACCTCGCCATACGTGCCGCCACGCAGGATCAGCGTGAGCTTGGTCGGCGCCTGGTTCGCCTCGGCAGTAGGTTCCGCAGCAGCCTCGGTTGTGGTTGCTTCAGCGGCGGTGGACTCTGTGGCCGTTTCTGTTGCGGGCTTCGCGCATCCGGCAAAGGTAGCGCAGACCATGGCAAGAATCAGCAGCAGTGCGATCGATTTTTTCATTGCGGTTCTCTCCTTTTTTGATTTTATATTGTTACCCTTTTACAGCCCCGCTCGATAAGCCTTTAATCAAGTAGTTCTGTGCGAAGACAACAAACAGCGTTATCGGGATCATGGATATCGCACCGCCAGCGGCAACCAGGCCAAACTGCGTGAGATTATCCTCCGTGTTCAGCACCGCCAGCTTCAGCGGTACGGTATAGTTTGCAGGCGTCTGGATGAAGATGATGCTATAGGTGTATTCATTCCATGCGTACATGAACGAGAGCATTGCGATTGCCGCGATGCCGGGCGCGACAAGCGGCAGCACCACGCGCAGATATAACTGCCACTCGGTTGCGCCGTCGATCTTTGCACTCTCCTCAATCTCCTCCGGCAAGTCCTGAAAGAACGAGATCATAAACCAGATCGTCAATGGAATATTGATCAGGATGCAGGCCAGCATGACCGGCACTTTCGAGTTGAGTATGCCCATGTTGGAGAACATGATGAACAGCGGAATGGTGAACGCAACCGGCGGCAGAACACGAACCAGCAGCACCCAGTAGGTTATCGGCTTTTTGAGTCCGAAGCGGAAGCGGCGCCGCGCGATGACGTAGGCCGCGACCAGCCCGAAGGCCAGCGAGAGCACCAGCGAAACCGCCGTTACCTGCAAGCTGTTGGTCAGCGCCAGTCCAAAGTCCTCTTTCGTAAACAGCGTTTTAAAATGCTCCAGCGTAAAGGACTGCGGGATGACCGGAATACTTCCCGCCATCTCGGAGTTGTCCCGAATCGACATTGCCAGCAGCCAGTAAATGGGAAACAGCGTGATAAACAGCAGCACAAAGGCTACAATCGCTCTCCACGTGATGAGAACCTTTCTTTTCTTCTTCGGCATTTGTTGCGTCCTGCTTTCCATTCCGTATCCTCCAAATATCCGCGCATCAGGCGCGGCGGCTTGTTTGACCTGATCGTTTGCCCTTACTCTTTAACGGCATCCCCCGCCGTAGAAGCGCGAACCTTGAGCCGCGCATTCAGCGTAATGGACTCGACATTTGTTTTCTTCGCAATCAAGTCGCAGAGCAGCCGGACGGCTTCTTCGCCCATGCGCTCCTTGCCACCGTCCACGCTGGTGAGCTCCGGCTCACAAAGCGCGCAGATGGTGCTGTCGTCGTAGCCCGCGACGGCCACATCCTCCGGCACGCGCTTGCCGGCCTTGCGAAGCGCTTTGATCGCGCCCACCGCCAGCGTATCGTTCATGCAGACCACGGCGTCGGGGCAGTTTGCTCCTGCGCGCAGAAGTATGCGTCGCATCCCCTCCTCCGCGTCCGCCACATGCGGCTCTGCAACCTCGACCAACTGCTCATTGTAGGGAATGCCGTATCGTGCCAGTGCGTCCCTGTATGCCTGCTGTCTGCGATGGAGGATGAACTCCGTGAAATTACCACCCAGCAACGCGATGCGTCGACGTCCGATGGAATACAGATGATCCATGACGAGATTGATCCCCTGATAATCGTCGGATATGACACTCACCATGTCCGGCAGCTCGCTTCTGTGGTTCACCAGCACAACGGGCGTACCGTTGCAGCGATACATCTCCAGCATATCCGGGTCCGGCTGCGAAGCGAAGATGACGCCATCCACCTGCTTTTGCAGCATCAAGTCCCCGCTGGGAAGACGAATCTCCTCGTCCGAAACGATGAACACGGAGAATCCCTGCCGCTGGGCAGCGTTGACCACGCTCTCGAGAATCGGCCCGTAGAAGGGGTTCGTAATAACCGGTGCCTGGCGTCCGTAGATGATGAACGCAAGATTGCCCGTCCGTTTCGTGATCATCGCGCGAGCAATCGCATTGGGCCGGTCGCCCATGCGTGCCGCGGCATCCAAAATAGTCTTCAGCGTGTCCGGCTGCAGCAGTTCGGGGTTGATGAATGCGCGGGAAACCGTCGCCTTTGAAAACCCCGTGGCGCTGGCGATATCCAAAATGGTAACGCTCATAATATTCCCCTTTCGAGTGCAAAAGTCGGATGCTTGAAATGCGCAACTGCAGCAAAGAGACAACAGATTGCTTTTGTCAAATCACCAAGTCTGAAAACGAGAAAGTGTATGAATTCTGAGATTGAACCTTAAAAAATCAGATGCTTGAATAACACGCAAGAAAATTGGATCAGAAAATTTGCTTAGAATTTGTTAGAAATTTGAGTTTGAAAGGGTGATTTGCAATGAGAACGTATTCTGAGAACGTTCTCATGCTGGTATTATAGCACCGTGAACCACCCTTGTCAAGATTGAAGCTCGCTTGTGAAGGGTTACCTCGCCCTGGACGCGCCGTTTGTTTATGAGCGATGTTTTCACGTTGAGGAACCAAATTTGGCTCGATCCTGTCAAACTTCGATGCGACTTTCGAGAACGGATTTCGTCTCCGTCCATGTACTTCTCTTCTTTTCTCGCATCAGATCTCTGTGTGAACAGCAGAAAAAATCCCGATTTTTCATTGTTGCAAAATTCGAGCGGGTTGTTGTATGATAGCCCCGCCAAGCGGATCCCGACTTCAGCATGCTCCGATCCGCCACTTTTTCACCCATCAAGAAGCACATGCAAGGAGGCTTTCACCATGTCCAAGCAGTTGTTTGACACCTTCATCATCGGCCAGCCGAGCCTGGATATCAACACAGATTACGATGGTACTACTATCAGCGCCTATGGCGGCGCTGTGGTTTATTCCGGCTATGCGGCAGGCGCGCTGGGGCATCCAACCGCCGTCTTACCAAAGGCCAATTTATCAAAAACGGACGTCGCCGCGCTCTTTGCCGACGCAAAAAACGTAACCATCTACCCGGTAAACAGCGCAAACGGCACATCCATTTCGAACGTCTACCATACCGCGGACCGTGAACGCCGAACCTGCAAAGCGATCTCCAGCATCGAGCCTTACCGGATCACGGAGATACCGGACGTCGACGCAAAAATCTATCATCTCGCCGGGCTGGTACACGGCGACATCGGCGAAGAAATCATCGCATTTTCCGCAAAAAAAGCGAAGGTCGCCGTCGATGTTCAGTGCCTGCTGCGGTGGGTGGAGAACGGCGATATGGTCTTCCACGACTGGGCTCAAAAGAAGGAATATCTGCCCATGATTGACTACCTCAAGACGGACGCCGCCGAGGCGGAGATCCTGACCGGGCTTTCCGATCGCACGCTGGCAGCCAAGCAGCTTTTTGATTGGGGTGCGAAAGAAGTCATGATCACCCACAATACGGAGGTCCTGGTCTACGACGGAGAAACCGTGTT
>JBDKRF010000200.1:0-10329 GCA_039683525.1 Clostridiaceae bacterium | reverse complement strand
GCGGAAAACAGGAACGATGCCGGTAGAATGCAGAGGTATTTCAGCACTCTAAGTGCGCCTTTTTTGTCCGTATCCATCAGCGCGAGATCGTAAAGCAAATATGCCGCAAACACCCAGCAGAGGTTGGAAACGATCAACCCGCTGACGAGATAGTTCTGAATGATAAAGTGAACACCGCGCACCAGCAGCGGGTATAGCGGGAAGAAGACGATCAACAGGCGATCATCGCCCGTGTTCACGTAACCGTTTTGCGCAATATTCAGGTAATGTTGACTATCGGTGCCGAGTTGGTTCCAGATATTGAGGCTGTCGAGCAAGCCGCCCGTATACGTCTTCTGAATCAGCGAGACGGCATACGCCAGCACAAACAAGAGCAACCGGAACAGAGCAAGGTAACAAACCAGCTGCACAATCGGATGCATGCGCTGATTTCTCGCGCTGCGCTTGCCTTCCTGCGCGCGCACCGGAAGCCAGGGTTTCTTGCTCCAGGCCGCCATCCATTGCGGAACAAAGCGAATGCCGAGCAGCGCAAACAGAAACGCACTCAGCACCGCAGCAAGTATCGCAATCGGATCGCGCGGCGCTTTGGTTAGCACCCACTCGGCAAAAGCCGCGAACAATAGAATTAAGGGTACCGATGTAAACAGTACCCTTTTCCAGAACCATAGGTTTTGTTTGTTGGTCGAGTTCTGCATCAACGTTTTCTTAGTCCTTCTGTGCCAGGCATGGGCCGAGAATTTCGGCCATCACGAGTCCGCTGCGCACTGCCTCCACATTCCAGGTAAACGCATTTTCAGCCGTAGGCTGAGTCTTCTGTGTGGATTGTTTGGAGTACGCTTTATCGGGCGGGCAATTGGCCTCAATGCCGGTTGCGCTCGTCTCTTCGTGCGCATGTCCGCTTTCGCTGCTGACCGTTACCGTGTGCGTGATCGATGTCATCGCATTCGTCAGCGTACTCTTCGCGGTGGCGATATCCGCCTTTACTTCATGCGGCAGTTCCCCTTCAAACGTTGAACCATCATACCCCTCTTGGGAAGCGGTTCCCTCGCGAGATGCCATCACGCTAACCTGCGCGGGGCGAACCGTCGGTGCAATCGGCGCGGTTCGCATCGGCTGCTGGGCGCGTTGGGGCTGGGGCGCCTGCTGCCTTGCAGCACGCTGGCGCTCCGCCTCTTCTTTCGCCTTTTTTTGGCTATTCTTCGCGACGATTGGGATGACCACCCAAAAGATCACTAGAAGAATGATTACAAATTGCATAATTATTTTTTGTTATCGGTAATCGCGGGTTTCGTGCCCTTACCGATGGCCGAGCGCATCTCTGTGTCGGAATTCATGTTCTGCATGCGGTAGTAGTCCATCACGCCGAGGTTGCCGTTGCGGAACGCTTCAGCCATGGCGCGCGGTACTTCCGCCTCTGCTTCCACAACGCGGGCGCGCATACCGGCGACGGCCGCGATGTTTTCCTGCTCCTGAGCAACTGCCATCGCGCGGCGTTCTTCTGCCTTGGCCTGGGCGATGCGCTTATCCGCTTCCGCCTGGTCAATCTGCAGCTGCGCGCCAATGTTGCGGCCGACGTCCACATCCGCGATGTCGATGGAGAGAATCTCAAACGCGGTGCCCGCGTCGAGGCCCTTATCCAGAACCGTGTGAGAGATCTTGTCCGGGTTTTCCAGAACGTCTTTGTGGCTCTTGCTGGAGCCGACGGTGGTGACGATACCTTCGCCGATACGGGCGATGATGGTCTCTTCACCCGCACCGCCGACGAGACGGTCGATGTTGGCGCGAACGGTGACGCGCGCTTTGGCTCTCAGCTCGATGCCGTCCATAGCAACCGCCGCAATGATCGGGGTTTCAATGACTTTCGGCAGAACGCTCATCTGCACGGCGTTGAGCACGTCGCGACCGGCAAGGTCGATAGCGCAGCTCTGCTCAAAGCCCAGCGGGATGCCAGCGCCCTGCGCCGCGATGAGGGCGTTGACCACGCGATCCACGTTGCCGCCCGCGAGGTAGTGCGCTTCCAGCTTATTGATGTTGACGTTGAGGCCAGCCTTGGTCGCCTTGATCATCGGGTTGACGATCCGGCTCGGGATGACCTTACGAATGCGCATACCGACGAGTTGGAAAATTTTAATCTTTACGCCGGAAGCCGCCGCGGAAATCCAGAGTCCGAGCGGGACAAAGCTGAAGAAGAGCACCAGGAAAATGAGAATTACGATGATAAGTGCAATAGGTCCGAATACCATAAATTACCTCCTGAAGTCCGGTATAGTCTTGTATTGAGCGCCGGTAAAGTTCCGGCAATTTGAAACGCCAGACGGCGTGACAAACATCTTACTCTGCGGCGCGATCCGGTCCACCCGCGCGAACGCGGATGTGCATGCCCTGCGCCTGGATAATGGTGACTGTTTCACCTTTCTTGATAAACTCTCCCGCAGTTGCGACATCCAGACGCTTTCCGTCGATCTCCGCGATCCCTGCCGGACGCAGCGTCGTAATCGCAACTCCAGTCTTGCCGATCATCTCGCTCTTCGCCTCCGCAACCTCGGGCACGGATGTGCCGTTGGAAAGATCGCGGTTTACGAGGAATGACTTGCTCAGCCGCCCTTTTTGGAAAGAGCGGATGACCCAGGCCAATCCCAGAACGATGAGGAGCAGCGCAATGGCGATGATGTAGAACGCAACCTGCGGGTGTCCCCAGCCAAGCTGCATCACGATGACGGCGATCAGGGAGATCAGTCCCGTTACGCCCGCGATGCCGATGCCCGGCATAAACAGTTCAATCACGAACATGACCAACGTAATGATGAGGCAAATGATGGTTGCCACCGCGGTTGGTCCCAATAATTCATAAAAACTCATGTTAATATTACCCCCTTAATCGGAAGATCATCACTATTATAACATACGTTGCGACCGCAATCGAAACATTATTGTCACATTGCGGTATATACATTTGTCACAATTGAATACCGTATTTAGATGCCCTGCTCTTCTCGCTCAAATCCTTGTTCTTATCCTCCAACGTGCTGAAAAACATCGCGCAGGAAAGCAAATCCGCAGCCCCGCCCGGGCTCGCGTTCCAGACTCGGCAATCGCGATCCAGCGCACGGATTTCGCCTGCAAGCGATGCTCCGCCAGCGGGATAGCGCAGCGCGATCTTCTCCGCCCTGCTCCGCAGCTCCCGCGCGATGGTCTCCCCGCAACGAGTGAGTACGTTTGCATCTTCCAAAGATGCAATCAGCATGAGAAGCGAAACGAGCCATGCGTCTCTCTCCGTTGCGCCCTGTTCCCGTGCACACCGGAACGCGTGCATCGCCTCCAGCGCATGCGGAAAGCCATCCTCCGCCTCTCCCCGCGCGCCGCGTGCGCCATATCGCGCAAACGCTCTTCCTGCGCTGTCGCCGAGTTCCGCCGTGATGCCCCTGCAAAGTTTTGCGCCAACTGCGCAAACATCCCGCGCAGAAAACGCACCATTTGCGAAACAATATCCGGCAGAATAGCAAAGCACGCCGAGTAAGAAGAGCGCGCCTTTGTGCGTGTTGACATTGCCGGTTGCGGCAAACATCGCGCGCTCCGCCTCCCGTCCGTCCGCGCGGATTATTGAGAGCCTGCCCTCCGGCGAGCAAGATGCATCCTGCATGCCCCGCACGGCAAAGCGCGTCATATATGGCTCCAGTGCGCTTGCGCTCGTAAGCAGCAGCGCAACATCCATGTCCTTGTGCGCGCCGCTGTTTTCCGCGTCCACCAGACCGGGTTTGGGCGAAAGCACCGCTTCCCGCGCGAGCGCATCCCGCGCCAGCGCGCCGATTTGCTCCGGCGTCATGCTCATAGTGGATTCTCCCGAATATACGCAAGCGTAGATTCCGGCACGAGTGGCGCAATCTCGTCGTATCGTCCCTCACTCCACAGCGCGCGCACGCGGGAGGCGGAGATCGGATTCCCACCGATCATCTTGCGCGGGATCACGCGCACCGCAACGCCGTGTTCCGGCAGAATCGCGCAGAGTGTCTCATTATAGGCCGCTGTCATGGGATCGATCGGCTCCTCGCCAACAAAGCGCGCCGTGATGCAGCTGGCGGGCGCGATGCGCGTCGCAAACAGCGTCGCGTCAAGCCGCGCAAAGGCAAGCGCCGCCTCGTTTTTGTCCTTAAAGAAATAGTCGGGAAACGTGGCAGAGGAGATGATATAGTCCCCGCCCTCGATCACGTTTACATTCGCCAAATTCCTGCATCCTTCACGCACGAGTTGTAGCCTCGCGCGGGCTGGAACGTGCGAAGCCTCTGACGACAGCACGAATACATTCAGCCGCATGCACTGCTCCGCCGCGGTCTCGATGAGATACCGATGCCCCAGCGTAAAAGGGTCTGCGTTCATCACGATTGCGCCATCCGCCTGCGGAAGAGCCGCAAGATAACGAGAGAACGCGGTGTTGCTGCTCTCTAAAAGGGCCACATCCCGCGTTCTTGTCAGTTCCTGAAAGCAAAGCGAGGAAAACAACGTCGCATAAACAGGCTTTGTGACCACAAACACATTGTGAACGCCGCTCTCCCGCATCCGCTGATACAGATGCGTCACGAGCGTGGGCAAAAGGCCCTCGCCTTGACGATTCTCCGCCACCGCAAGCGAGCGAATCGCGTTGCCCGCGATTCCGCCGAGCGCGAGCAAAGTTTCCCCCTCGTAGGCGCCGTAAAGCGCGGTCACCCCGCGGTCGAGCCGGATTCCCGCGCGGTCGTAGAAGGCGGCAATCACCGCCTGATCCTGCTTAAGTGAAAGCGAACGAATCTCCATCGTTTCTCTCCCCTACGTCATTCGGGCAAGGTTTGCATCAGCTTCTCGACAGCAGAGCGAACCTCTTCCGCCGTGTGCAGCCTGCGGGAATAACAAGCCCGCCCCGCTTTGCCGCAGACAAAGCAGCGCCGTTCAGAAAAGCCGATATCCTCGCGGCTAATAAGCTCCCCGTTTGGCCTGATGATATCCATATCCCAGAGCCTCCCGTATGGGGCCGACTCTTCGAGCTTGCAGAGCTCCATCTTCAAAAACCCCGGTTCGGTCTTGACCACGAGATACGCTTCGTCTCCTGTGTCCTTCTCGTGCGCTTCAAACACGAGCGGAACCAGCTCATTTTTCACGATCACCCGCCCGATGGCGCGTGTGCCCGCGTCAAAGAGGCGCTGCGTGTCTGGCGTGCGCTTCTCCGCGCCCGGCGAGATCACGGTAAACACCGCAATGCAAGCGCTGGGATAGCGCTTTTGCAGCGATTTGACATAGGCCGCGCGCGCATCACGGGCGGCTAAAAGTTGTTCTAGGGTTATCTCCATAATCGCATTATAACATATTGTTTTAGATTCATTTGAATTTGCACAAACGAGATTCGTCGGAATATTTATTCGTTTATGCATCAGGTCATTCAAAGCATATTCCAGATCAGAATCAAAACGCTTTTTGGTTGATATCACAATATTTATCACCTATTGTGCGCTTGTATACAGCAATACAAGCATGCTTGCGTGTGATATATGATCCCTGCAATCGCTGTATAATGCTTGTATTTGGCGCAAATTCAGAATATGATTATGCATAGAAGAAAACCATGTTGAGGAGCGAGTCATACATGAAAATCACCACGCCCGCCTCGGCGGGAACCATGGAGTCCGGAGATATCTTCATCGAGATTGAGACCTCGGAGCAGCCGACGGTCGAGGTTATCTTAAAAAGCTCCGTTGCAAACGAATTTGGCAAGCAGATCGTGTCCACGATTCGCAGCGCAGTGGAGGAATTCGGCCTCGAAAACGCCGTGATCAACGCCGTGGATAAGGGCGCGCTGGACTGTACGATCCGCGCACGGGTATTCGCAGCCTGCCAACGGGCAACGGGATCGGACGCCTTTGATTGGGGGAAAAACACATGAGCAGGTTGCGCCGGAGCATGCTGTTTGTGCCGGGCAACAACCCCGGCATGATGAGCGACGCGCATATCTACGGCAGCGATGCGCTCATGTTCGACCTGGAGGACTCCGTCACCCTGCGTGAAAAGGACGCGGCGAGACTGCTCGTCTATCACGCGCTCAAGACGATTCACTACGGCGAGTGCGAGCGCGTCGTGCGCGTCAATCCGCTGAATACCCCGTATGGTAAAACGGATATCGAGGCGATGGTCGCCGCTGGCGCGGAGGTCATCCGCTTGCCGAAGACTGAGACCGCGCAGGATATCCTCGATACGGAAACAGAGATTGAGCGCGCGGAGCGAAAATTCGGCATCCCGGTCGGTCAAACGCGCATGATGGCGGCCATCGAGGGCGCGCTCGGCGTGGTCAACGCCTACGCCATCGCTACCGCAAGCCCCCGCCTCGTCGCAATCGCGCTTGGCGCGGAGGATTACTGCGCAAACCTGAAGACGTCACGTTCGCTCGAAGGCAGCGAACTTCTGTATGCGCGCGGGGCGATCATCGTCGCGGCGCGCGCGGCGGGAATTGACGCCATCGACACCGTGTTTTCGGACGTGAACAACGAAGAACGGCTTGTTCGTGAAACGCAGGCGATCAAGCAGCTGGGGTTCGACGGAAAGTCCGTCATCAACCCGCGCCAGATCAAGCCCGTGCACCGCGTCTTTACCCCGACGCAGCAGGAGATCACGAAAGCGAACCGCATCCTCGCGGCGAGCCGGGAGGCGGCCTCCCGCGGCAGCGGCGTGGTCGCGCTGGATGGCAAGATGATCGACCGCCCGGTGGTACTTCGCGCAGAGCGCACGCTGGAGCTTGCCTATGCGTCCCGCACGGTGTTTGAGGAGGACGAAACATGACACGCGATCAGGAATTCTATAGCGCGCTTACCGCGCTTCATCAAAAGGCGTATGTTCCCGGCGAGAATCCGCGCTTGACCGAAAAGGATCACGCGCCGCTGAAAAACCGCATGGCGCGCGAAAACAAGATCGTCGAGAGCCTCGAAAAAGCGGTGGAGCTCTCCGGCCTGCAGAACGGCATGACCATCTCGTTTCACCATCATTTTCGCGACGGGGATCATATCGTCAATCTAGTCATGGACACCCTCGCGCGGATGGGCTTTCGCGATCTGCGGCTTGCGCCGTCGAGCCTTTCGGACGTGCATGCCCCGCTGATTCAGCACATCAAAAACGGCGTAATTTCGCATATCGAGACCTCCGGCTGCCGGGGCGAGCTTGCGAAGGCTGTTTCACGCGGGCTGATGGACGATCCCATGATCTTCCGCTCCCACGGCGGCAGAGCCGCGGCGATTGAGGAGGACGAAATCCATATCGACGTGGCGTTTTTGGGCGCGAGCAGCTGCGATCCCTTCGGCAACGCGAACGGCTATTCCCGCGAAGGCGAAGAAAAATCGATGTGCGGTTCTCTCGGCTATGCCCGCGTGGACGCGCAGTATGCCGATCAGGTCATCGTGCTCACCGACAACATCGTTGGTTATCCGAATGTGCCGTTCGGCATCTCCCAGCGGCTCGTGGACTACATCGTCTGTGTGGACGACGTTGGCGACGCCTCTAAGATCATGACGGGTGCCACGCGCTTCTCCACCAACCCGCACGATCTGATGATCGCGGAGGCAACCTCCAACGTCATCGTGCACAGCGGATATTTCTATGAAGGTTTCTCGCTGCAAACCGGCTCCGGCGGCGCATCGCTCGCGGTCACGCGGTTTCTGCGCGAGGCGATGATCGAAAAGAACATCCACGCGAGCTTTGCCCTCGGCGGCATCACGGGAGCCATGGTCAAACTGCTGGAGGAAGGGCTCGTGCGGAGGCTCCTTGACGTGCAGAGCTTTGATCTCGACGCGGCGCAGTCGCTGAAAAACAACCGTTTTCATCAGCAGATCGACGCGAACTATTACGCAAACCCCTATCGCAGAGGCGCGGCGGTCAATCAGCTGGACGTGGTCGTACTCTCCGCGCTGGAAGTCGATACCAGCTTCAACGTCAACGTGCTCACGGGTTCGGACGGCATGATTCGCGGCGCGGTCGGCGGTCATCCGGACACGGCGGCGGGTGCCTCGCTCGCCATCGTGGTCTGCCCGCTCATGCGCGGGCGCATGCCCAGCGTGCGCGAGCACGTCAATACTGTCGTAACGCCCGGCGACACCGTGGATGTACTGGTGACCGATCAGGGCATCGCGGTCAACCCGAAGCGGCCGGAGGTGGCGGAGCGGCTCGAAAAAGCGCACCTGAAGGTCACGCCCATCGAGGAGCTTGCAAAACGAGCCGAGCGCATCACAGGCAGGCCAGACCCCCTGCCCTTTGGCGACAAGATTGTCGGCATCTGCACCTATCGCGACGGCAGCGTGCTGGATTTGATTCGGAACCTTCCTTGATGCGGTTCTCCTTGTCTGCTACATTGTAACCAGATCACAGTAGTATTTCCAAGGAGTGTTATAATCGCGTAAAGGGGTGAGCTGTATGAATGAGACGAACTTTACGAGAGAACTCGCGGAGGAGCTGCTGCAAACACTCAAAGCCCGCTTTCAAAAGCATATGCACCGTCACGCTGGGTTGAGCTGGGATAGTGTGGAAGCGCGTCTGCGCAGCCATCCTGCCAATCTTGGGTCGCTTTTTATGATGGAAACCACCGGCGGCGAACCGGATGTGTTTGGCTATGATGCCGCTTCCGGCGAGTTTGTCTTCTTTGACTTCTCGGCGGAAACACCCGCCGGACGCAGAAACCTCTGTTACGACCGCGCGGCGCTGGATGCGCGAAAGGAATATAAGCCTGCAACCTCCGCGCAGGATATGGCCGCGGAGATGCACGTTTCAATTTTATCGGAGGATGAATACCGCGCTCTGCAAACGCTTGGCGAATTCGACCGCAAGACGTCGAGTTGGGTAGCTACTCCGGCGGAGATTCGCACGCTTGGCGGGGCTATCTTCTGCGACAGGAGATATAACCACGTATTCACCTATCACAACGGAGCAGAATCCTATTACGGTGTACGCGGATTTCGCGCGTCGCTGACGGTATAGTTTCACCTAACCAATCAAGAAGAGGCTCGCCTCTTCTTTTTTTTAGTGAATCGCAACCTTGACAGCCAGTTGTCAACTTCTACGTTCTAATATGGTATGATGAACAGCAAGTTATGTAAAGCGAAAGGACGGCGATCAGGATGGGTTACACACTCCCGCTGGAACAGATCCCGCTAGAAGATTATCGGCAACTGCTGCGGCAGCAGAACCTGCTTCCCGGGCGGCGTATTCTTTGGGAAAAGCTTGATGCGCGCTTTGCTCTGCTTGCCGATGCAGGGTTTTCCACCTTAGCGCAGCTCGCTGCTGCTCTATCCACGCCAAGCAAACTAATCACGCTTGCAGCGAAAACAGGAATCTCTGAAGAATATCTGACGATCCTGCGACGCGAGCTCGGCAGTCTCGCGCAAAAGCCGGTTCCGCTCGCTGAGTTCCCCGGCTGCGATCCTGCCCTCATCGCCTCGCTTGCAGCCTCTGGCATCCGCTCCTCGCAGGCGTTATGGGAACACGGAAACGAAACCTCCGCCGAGTTGTTTGCGCTTTGTGATCTTGTTCGCATCAACGGCGTTGGCGCGGTTGCCGCACGCGTGTTTTACGAAGCGGGGTTTGACACTGTCGGCGCGGTTGCGTGCGCTGGCGCCGCGGACATTCTGGCGCGTGTCAGCGCAGTCAACGCGGAAAAGGGTTACTACAAGGCCAAGCTCGGCGAAAAGGACATGCAGTTCTGCATTGACTACGCTAAGCTGCTAGTGCGCTACAGCTGATTCCGTTATCGTAACCTGTTTCTGAGACCTTCGGGTCTCTTTTTTCTTGCGCCGTGATCCAATCTGTGTTATAAAACTACAAACGCCAAGCAACCGCGCGCAATTGCGCGGCACAGGGAGGGTCATGAAGAAAGGTATTCTGTTAGGATTACTCGCTTCGTTCTTTTTCGCGTTTACGTTCCTGCTCAACCGCAGCATGCACCTCTCCGGCGGCAGCTGGGTCTGGAGCGCGAGCCTTCGCTATCTCTTCACGTTCCCGATCTTTGCGCTGCTCGTTTGGCGCACCTCCGGTTTTTCCCGCGTGCACGCTGCCATCCGTCGCGCACCTCTTCGCTGGCTTCTGTGGAGCACGGTCGGTTTCGGCCTCTTCTACGCGCCAATCACCTTCGCGGGCGATCACGGCGAAAGCTGGCTCATCGCCGCAACCTGGCAGATCACCATCGTGATGGGATTGCTGCTCTCTCCGCTGTTTCAAAAGCGCATCGCGGTCAACAACCTCGGCGCGGCTGCGGTCATCCTCCTCGGCGTATTCCTGCTTCAGGTGAAAAACATCGTCTCGCTCAACACCGCATCGTTGATCGGCACGCTT
>JBDKRF010000199.1:0-3345 GCA_039683525.1 Clostridiaceae bacterium | reverse complement strand
CGAATCCAAGAAAATCGAGAAATTGCGACAAATGCCGACATTGGGCTTGCGGGTTGCGGTCGTCAATTACGAATCCGCGTGGAGGTTGGAGAAAGATATCGCCGCTTGGGACGCCGATCTCATCGTCTGCGATGAAGGACACAAGATCAAAACCCACAACATCGCGGCGAGCAAGTGCATGCATCGGCTCGGCGCGAAAGCGCGATACCAGATGCTGCTGACGGGAACGATCATCACGAATAAAGCGATCGACGTGTTCAGCCCGTACAAGTTCCTGAATCCGGCGGTGTTCGGAAACAGCTTTTATGCCTTTCGTAACCGCTACTTCGACATGACCGGGTATGGAAATCACACTCCCGTTCTGAAAGCGAACATGGCGGAAGAACTAGCGCGGCGCATTCACAGCATCGCGTTCCGCGCGACGAAGGCTGAATGTCTCGAACTGCCGGAAACGATGGAAATCGTACGGACGGTCGAATTGGAACCGCAGGCAAAGCGGTTGTACCAGCAACTAGTTCGGGACAGTTACGCCTGGATCAAGGAAGGCGAGATCACCGCCGCTAATGTATTGACTCGCCTGCTTCGGCTCTCTCAGCTGACCGGCGGGTTCTTGCGCGGGGACGAAGGGAATCGTGCCGAACGGGTCAGCAACGCCAAACTTGACGCGCTTTCGGACATCGTCGACTGCGCTGCGCAAGAGGGCGGAAAGCTCGTGGTCATCGCGCGATTCCTGTCGGAGATCGATGCTATCACCGCAATGCTGGAACGGAAATCGATCGCGTTTTCGCTGATCACCGGCGCGGTGAAGGATCGGGACGAACAAGTGCGACGGTTTCAGACGGATCCCGAAGTGACCGTGTTCGTCGGCCAGATTGCGACGGCGGGACTGGGCATTACTCTGACCGCCGCCGACAAGATGGTGTTCTACTCGCTGGATTACAGCATGTCGAACTTCGAACAGACGAAAGCGCGCATCCACCGCGTCGGCCAGAACAACCCATGCACCTATATCTACCTCGTCGCGAAAAGCACAGTGGATGTGAGGGTGCTCAAAGCGCTGCGTGACAAAGCGGATCTTGCGAAGTCCCTGATTGACGATTGCCGCGCGGGTCATAACCCGTTCGACACACCTTGAAAGGAGAAATATGGAATCAAACGACCTGTTCGCGCTGGCGGATGAGCTGCGCGAACTGAAAGAAACAAAAAAGCGCTTGGAGGACGAGCTCAAGGCGGTCGGTTTGGAGATCGACTGCATAGACGCCGACCTCGCTCAACGTATGGCGGATGCCGAAACGCAGAACTTCACACGCAACGGCACGATATTCTGTCTGACCAACACGACTCGCGCTTCGGCGACCGCCGGCCATAAAGACGAGTTGTTCGAAGCGCTGCGCACGGCTGGATACGGCGATCTTGTGTATGAGACCGTCAACGCCAATTCGCTATCGGCGTTCGTGAAGGAACAAACCACGGAGAACGGGGATATCCTGCCCGCGTGGCTGGACGGGCTCGTGAACGTGTTCGAAAAGACAACCGTGGGCGTGCGCAAAGCCGCCCGATAAGAGAAAGGGAAAGGACAATATGACACAGGGAACAGGAATCGTAACAACCAACAACGCGTTTGAGGAACTTGCAAACTTCAACCTGACCGACGCGATGTCGCAGGAACTTGAAGGATTAAGCCTTTCTTTTGAGAGAATCAAAATCCCCTCTGCTGGCAGCACGGTGTTTGAACTGCCTTCGGTGGACGGCGGCGAGCCGGAAACGGTGAAGGAATTCACGGGCGTAATCCTTTATCATCATCCGCTGTTCGCGTATTACCGGGATAAATACGCGGGCGGCAACGAACCGCCGGACTGCGGCAGTTTCGACGGTGTGACCGGCGAAGGCGACCCCGGTGGCGCATGCGCAAAGTGCCGATACAACCAGTTCGGTTCGGGCGAGGGCGGCGGCAAAGCATGCAAGAACCGCCGCAGGATCTACATCCTTCGCGAAGGCGAGGTGTTTCCGGTTCTACTTTCGCTGCCGACTGGCTCGCTTAAGGAGTTTACACGATATATCCAGCGCCTCTTGAGCCGCGGTAAAAAGTCGCTTGCGGTGGTGACGCGCTTCTCTCTCAAGAAAGCGGTGAACACGGGCGGTATTGCGTATTCGCAGGCACAGTTCAATATCGAGCGCGCGCTTACCGAAGCGGAACTGGCGGTGGTATCGAGTCTGGCGGCGCAAGTGAAGGAGTACGCGAAGCATGTTGGCGGGTATTCCGTCGATCTGGACGAGTTCGTCGAAGTGCCGACAACCCCGTTCGACCCCGCGACGGGTGAGATCGTGGAGCAGTAGGAACCTCGGGGATGGGGAGCGGGCAACCGCTCCCCGCTAATTTGTGAGAAAGGATTTCGGTATGAAATGTCAAGCGAGTTGAATTTGGAATCACCTCGGGGAACAACAGGGCATCCTCGCATCCTCCTGCTGGGAAGCACCGATCGCCCTATGGTTTTTGTCTGCTCTCCGTTTGCGGGCTGTGTACGGGAGAACATACAAAACGCGCGCCGATACTCCCGCTTTACGTATTTGAGCGGATATATGCCGATCACGCCGCACCTGATGTATCCGCGTTATCTGGACGATACCCAGACCAAAGAACGGCAGGACGGGATGGAAATGGGAATTCGTCTGCTTGATCTTTGCGAGGAGATTTGGGTATTTGGCGATACCTATAGTTCGGGCATGCAGCTAGAAATGGCGCACGCGCTGGGGACGCATATGACGATTCGGTTTTTCGATCGGGATTGCAAGGAATATAAGAAGCGGGGTGGTTTGGAGTTGCAAAAGGAGGAAGGGATATGACCGATTTCCCGCTCATTCGACGATCTGTGCGGATCGAAGAGGTGGCCAAGTGGCTGGGAATTGAGGTTCACGGTGGGAAAGCACGATGCCCATTTCACAATGATCAGACGCCATCCCTTTCGTTTAAGGACGGACGGTTCAAGTGCTTTGGATGTGATGCGTGCGGCGATGCGATCGATCTGGTTTCTAAGCTTCGGCACATCGGCACGGCTGAAGCGGCGAATCTGATCTGCGAGACGTTTCACTTGAACACCCCCCCTGAATCGGTACGGAAGAAGAAACCGCAGGAGCATACAATTCTGAGAGAGTATATCCAAAGTACCATAGAGGCGTTCGCCGTATCTCCGCGCGCGCAGATGTACCTTCAATCACGCGGGTTCACCGGTGAAAGCATGCTGCGGTTCCGGTTCGGATTCGACGCAAAGCGAAACGCGATCGTTATCCCATACGGCGAGAAAACGGAGTATTACACCTCGCGAAGCATATCCGGCAAGCGATTTT
>JBDKRF010000198.1:0-2853 GCA_039683525.1 Clostridiaceae bacterium | reverse complement strand
CCCATCGTGCGCTGGTTTTCGCTCAGTCCCGCGGCGGAGTCCGTCACGCTTCAAGTACTGCCCGTCATCGCAATCGCCTGTTGCACCGTCTGGCCGTATTCGTTCGCTTTTCCAAATACATTGCGTGCCGCGGGCGACGCGCGCTTTACCATGGTCGTCTCCACGTGCAGCATGTGGGCTGTGCGGTTCGGGCTGAGTTATCTGTTGATCAAGCAGTTTTCCTTTGGCCTTGAGGGCATCTGGTACTGCATGATTGCGGACTGGGTCGTCCGCTGCGTCTTCTTCTTCTTCCGCTATCGCGGCGGAAAATGGAAGACGAAAACCGTACTTCGTTGATCGTTCATCCGTTGATGGGAAGGAGTTCGCATTGGTAGAGCTGTTTGCCGCCGATATCAATCAAATAGCGCCTCGCGCGCATCACCTGGTCAGCTTGCTCGATGAGGAGCGTCAGGCGCGTGTGCGCGCCTTTGGCGAGTCTCGCAGCGCGCTGTTGACGTTGGCTGCGGGGCTGCTGCTCTATGATATCTTCGGTGAGCGCACTCGAACCGTGCATTTTGAGCGCGGCAAACGCGGGAAACCGCACCTGCCGGACGATGCTCCGTTCAACATCTCTCACGCGGGCGATTACGCGGTGCTTGCGCTCTCGCGGCAGTCCGTGGGTGTGGATCTGGAACATATTCGCCCGCTCGATTGGCAGCGCATCGCGCTTCGCTTCTTTCATCCAGAGGAATACACGTATTTGGAGCAGTCCAGTGAGCCCGTCCGAGACTTCTTCCATATCTGGACGCTCAAGGAAAGCTACTTAAAGGCGGAAGGCACGGGGTTCTCCGTCTCTCCCGCAAGCTTTGCCGTGCTGCCGGATGGCGCACAATCCGCTCGCTTTCTGGGTGACACCGCATATCGCTTCACGCGGCTTGCGGCGTTTCCCGATTATTGCCTCAGTGTCTGCTCGCTGGAAGACGAGGTCTCTTCCGAGGTCGTGATCAAGCAGTTCTAACATTAAGAAATTGCACGATGTATAACAATGTGGCTGTCTAGAAAGTTTACTTCTTTCTTGGACAGCCTCTTGCATTTGGTTGGGGCTTCACGGGCGGATGGTATCCGCCCCTACATCCGCTCTTGCCGAATAGACAGAAATGCGCAACTCCTTTATTCGATTTAAACATAGATTTTCTGCTGCGCGTGTAGGAGCGGATATCATCCGCCCGCATCTTTCAAGTTTCCTATACAACAAGCCGCCCGTATCCCGGGCGGCTTGCTCTGTGTCTTGTGCCTTACTCTGCGGTTACTGCCTGCTGTTTCATGCGCTCAATCCAGCTTTCGCCGACGCCGAGGATGAGCCCTTCAACATCCACCGAAGCTGCTGAGAGCAGCGCGTAGGCGGGCGTTGAGAGCTTCTCTACGGTCTTGTCGAGCAGCTTGAGACGCAGTTGCGCAATCTCCTGCTGCGTGAGCTTTCCGTCCGCATTCGCGGCCTTGAGCTCGCTAACCGTGGTCTGCTGGAGTTCGCCAACGGTGATCTTCGCCGCGCGGATGAGTTCCTTCTGCGCGTCGTTGATGTTCTTGAGGTTTGCATTTTTGCCCAGTTGCAGCGTCAGATACGTGCCGAGCACGCCGATGAGTGTGATCAGCAGCGTTGCCGCCACCTGTAAGCCGTAGTTCAATAACAGATCCATATTTGTTTCTCCTTCTCAAATTTTGTTGTTTAAGTTTCTTCCATCACGCGAATGCGCGCCTCGTGATCGTTGAGCTGCGCCGATTGTTCCTTCGCGTGATCCCAAATGCGCTCGTGTGCGGTGCGGTTGCCTGTCGTCAGGCATTCCAGATTCTTTTCGAGCTGTTCCATGGTCGTCGTCAATCTGGCGATAGCGAGCGTTAGCTTGATCATCGGCGTCACAACCGCTCCAAACAGAGCAATCAGCGCGGCAATCACGCCAACGACGTCCCATTCCTGCATATGCGTTCCTCCTAATACCAGCATGGGCTTAGACAGCTCGTCCATGCGCCAAACCGGTCGGTCGTGTGCTTGACGAAGTTGTAGCCGCGCCTGTTTGTGAGACTGGTCAGCTGACAACCGTAAGCGCCACCCATCCACTCAGCCGCATAACCGCCGCCAACGTAGAGGCCGATATGCCCGCTTTTATGCAGCAAATCCGCTGGCAGCAGCTCTTCCTGCGCAATGGTTCTCATCGATTTGCTCGCCGCAAATCCGTCCGCCGCGAGGTCAAACTTGGGTTTGACAACGCCCGCGTGCCGCAAGAGCCCCACGACTCCGCCGGAGCAGTCCGCACCCGTAATCAAGGGGTTCTCCTCCACCGCCCGCTCCATCATCTCCCTGCGTCCGCCGTCATAGAACTCCGGCTGACGATTTGCCCCGCTTGCGATTCGCGCGAGCGTAATGACGTTGAGCGAAAGATCGGTGTTGTAGAGGTTCCCGCCGCGGATGTAGAGGCTCGTTGGGTAATCCCGCTTCTGCGTCGCGTCATAAGCGAACTGTAGCGCATCCAACACGATGCTCCTGCGCATTTCGTTCACGCCAGCAAGCGCGGCCAGGATGCCAGCTGCGGCTGTGTCGCCGATCTGTGCGGGAATCCCAGCGCGATCCACCGGGATCGTCTCCGTCGTCTCCTCCGGAAACAGAGCGGCGTAGGTCAGGGTGCCAACAACGCCATCTGCGGGCAAACCCATCAGCGCCTGAAACGTTTTCACGGCGCTCTGCGTGTCCTTGCCAAATGTACTCGATTGCAGCGTCGTCATGTGCGCAGGATAACAACCGAGCGAAAGCAGCCGCTGCTTGACGCGCATAATGTCCTCTCCCGCGCTGCCGTAGCGTAGTGTTCTTGTCAGCGGCAT
>JBDKRF010000197.1:0-1603 GCA_039683525.1 Clostridiaceae bacterium | reverse complement strand
TATCAGCGGTGGATTGAGTACGCGCTCGACGCGGCGGGAAACCAAGTAATCCGCACCGTGATTACGGATTCAGCGGGCATCCCGAAGTCTTTCGACAGGGTTCCGGCATGGGCGAGCATCGAGCCGGAGATCACGATAGGCGGCACCGACCGCCTGCTGTTCGCGTTTCTGAAATGCCCGCGCGACAACCGAATGGAAAACAAAGCGTACGGCGTGCCGATCACCTACGGCGCGGAGCGCGAGCTGCAAGAGGTCGTTGAGCATTTCGGCATCTACCGCCGTGAGTATATTCTCACACGCCCGATGCTTGGGCTTGATGCGTCGCTGTGGCGCAGCAAAGAAGACCAGAGCGCGGCGAGCGTTGCAACGATTGACCAGATTAAGCGGACGGTGCAGGACAGCGACACTCCGTTTATACCCGTTGATTCTCCCGTTATGAGCACTGGAGCAGGCGGCATATGGCAGTACTACTCCCCTGCTATTCGTCAAGAAGCGATGGAAGCGCGGCTGCAATCGCTGTACCGCAGGCTTGAGAAGGCATGCAGTCTGTCGCAAGGCATCCTCACAGAACGCCAGGCGTTGAGCTACGCGAACAAGGACGAGGTGCGCGCGGCGCAGTATGACACGTTCGCCGTGCTCTCCGCAATGCGCCAGAATATCGAGCAGGTAATCGACGATCTGGCGTACGCTATCGACGTGATGGCTGAGCGGTTCGGCTTAACGCCGAGCGGCGCGCGGGGCAGCTATGAAATCTCGTTCGACTGGGACTACTCCATGATTGAGAGCACGGAGCAGAGTTATGCGCAGTTGTCCGATTTGCAGACGCGCGGCGGCATTAGGCTTGCGCACCTTGCGTCGTGGGTGACAGGCGACACGGTGGACAAGGCACAGGCAGAGATTGACGAGGCGAAAACGATTGACGAAAAGCAGACGCTTGGTTTCGGGGGCGTGGTGTAAGTGCTGGACGATGAGCGCGTTGCCGCTGCTATGGACGTGTTCCAGTTGCGCGTTGACCGCGTCAAGGAGCGGTATCTAAAACTGGTTGGCGAGCATATCGCCAAGATCGGCAAGATAGACAGCGCGGACTTATCGATCATCGACCAGTTGCGCAAGATGGACGCGAACATGCGCACCATCGAGGCAGAGCTGGCTGCCGCGCTGCGCATGGACATCAAGGACGTACAAGCGATGCTCACCGCTGCGGCGAAGAGCGTCTATGGCGACGCGGCTGTATTCTACGATCAGACCGCGTTCAAGGAAAACTTCACCATGACTACCATCCTCGCGGGACAAGTCGCCGTGACGCAAGGCTCACTGATGAACCTATCCCAAACTAAACTAGTCAGTACGGCGTACAGGCAAGCGGTGGACGACGCGATTACGGCGGTGCAAAGCGGCACGGCGAGCTACACGACGGCGATTGAAAGCGCGCTGCGCGAGGTGGCGAGCGATGGGCTACGGGTTCGCTACCCGTCCGGCGCAACGCGCAGGGTGGACACAGCATTACGGCAGAACGTGTTGGACGGCGTACGGAGCATCAACCAGCGTGTAGCCAACGCCGTCGGCACGGAGTTCGCCGCAGACGGCGTGGAGATCAGTGCGC
>JBDKRF010000196.1:0-3274 GCA_039683525.1 Clostridiaceae bacterium | reverse complement strand
ATATAAAAAAGCAAAACGGACTGCGTAATGGCACTCCGTTCTGTTTTAAGCAGATTACTCTCCGAAATCAGAGCTTCGTAACCACGTGAATGAGAAACGAGACGATCAGTGCGATCACAGCGCCGCGGTGTGCCCAGAGCATCGCGGGGAACCGCTTCTTTGCCTTGAACATGATCACACCAATGATCACGGTCACCACAGCTAACGACGCCGTGATGAGTCCCGTGACCGAAACCCACGCAAAGAGAATTTGAATGACGACATGCGCCACCATCAGCGCCGCCGCACCAAAGCCGAAGAAGCGATGGTTCTTGATGAGAAACTTCATTAACCAGGTATAGCGCTGCTTCCAAATGTTCTCTTTGGGCAGCTTCATGATCCATTTGCGGTTGACGAACTTGATCACGTAGTTCATGATCGCAAGTCCAAATGCCACGGCGGTTAGTACACCGAGCAGTTCTCCGATTTCACCCATTCGTATGCCTCTTTTCCGATGTTAACTTTAAAGGTACCACTTTGTTGTAAGACCCGCAAGTGGAGGCTGCGATATTCAACAGGCAAGCGTGTTTCGCTGTGTATTATTGCGTTGATTCATTTGGCAAAATGCATCCCGCCGGAAAAAACCAGCGGGATGTTTGTTTCGTTATTTACAATAGCTCGTCCACGCGGGACAAATCCACAAAGTCGACCACCTGATTGTAGGTATCGATCATTGCGCGCACCTCGGCGGTCTTCTTCTCCGGCGGAAGGTTCTTCGCCTTCTGGTAAAGAAGCCCCATCATCACCTTGTGCTTCATGCTGAGTCTGCTATAGTCGATTCCGCCGCGTAGATGCACGAGCTTCGCGTGCTCCATCATTCCCGCGGGCAACTGCCGCAGCATGCCTTTGCGGATGTTTTGCACATTCCCCGCATCCGTCGTGTCCGCCAAGCCAACCGTTGCAATCACGATCTGTTTGCTCTGCCAGTCGGTGAGCTTGCCGAGCGTTTCCGCCATGCCCAGCACGCCGCCCGCGTAGAGCGAGCCGATGTAGACAATTCGGTCAAACGCCGCAAGATCGCCCGCGTTTTGATAGGAAACGCAGGTTTCACCCGTGTGCCGGCTCAACTCATCTGCATACTGTTTCGCGGAACCGTAGCATGTTCCGTACAGGATGATGCCGTTCATCGTATATCCTCTCAGCTCCAAAGCTCCCGCATCTTCTTGACGTCTTCGTTTTCGATATACTCATCATAGCTCTCGCGCTTGTCGATCACGCCGTTGGGGAGAATCTCCATGATGCGGTTTGCGACCGTCTGCGTCACCTGATGATCGTGCGAGGTAAAGAGCATTATGCCCGTGAATTCCGTCATGCCTTCGTTGAGCGCGGTGATCGCCTCGAGGTCGAGGTGGTTGGTCGGCTCGTCAAGAATCAGCACGTTCGCGCCGGAGAGCATCATCTTAGCGAGGATGCAGCGGTTCTTCTCGCCGCCGGAGAGCACGCGCGCTTCCTTGAGTGCTTCCTCGCCCGAGAACAAAAGCCGCCCCAGCCAACCGCGGATCGTGGTTTCATACTGATCCTTGGAGAACTGCCTGAGCCAATCGACGAGCGAATAGGTCACACCGTCGAAATATGCCGTATTGTCGCTCGGTAGATACGCCTGCGTGGTGGTGACCCCCCACTTGAAGCTGCCCGCGTCTGGCTCCATTTCGCCCATCAAAATCTGAAATAGCGTGGTGCGCGCGAGCTCATCTTCGCCCACAAACGCGACCTTATCACCGCCGCAAAGCACGAAGCTCACGTTGTTGAGCACGTTCCTGCCGCCGATGTTCTTGGTCAGCCCGTTGACGGAGAGCACATCGTTGCCCACCTCGCGGTCGGGCTTGAAGTGGATGAACGGATACCGGCGCGAGGACGGCGCAAAGTTGCCCATGTCGAGGTTATCGAGCATCTTCTTGCGCGAGGTCGCCTGCTTACTCTTGCTGGCGTTCGCGGAGAAACGCATGATGAACTCCTGCAGTTCCTTCGCCTTCTGCTCGTTTTGCTTTCGCTTATCCTTCTCCTGCCGCGCGGCGAGCTGGGTGTATTCATACCAGAAATCGTAGTTGCCGACGTACATCTGCATCTTGCCGTAGTCGATATCCACGATGTGCGTGCAAACCTTATTCAAAAAGTGGCGGTCATGGGAGACCACGATGACGGTATTCGGAAAGTCGAGCAAAAACTCTTCCAGCCAATGGATGGCGTAGATGTCGAGGTTGTTGGTCGGCTCGTCCAGCAGCAGGATATTCGGCTTGGCAAACAGCGCCTGTGCGAGCAGCACCTTGACCTTGGTGGGGCCATCCAGCTCCGCCATGGGCATTGTTTGCTGCGCCGCGGGAACTCCGAGTCCGTTTAACAGGATCTCTACGTTGGACTCCGCGCTCCAGCCGTCCAGCTCGGCAAATTCGCCTTCGAGCTCGGCTAGGCGGATGCCGTCCGCGTCGTCAAAGTCCGGCTTGGCGTAGAGTTCTTCCTTGAGCTGCATGATTTCGTGCAGCCGTTCATAACCCATGATGACCGTCTCCATGACGGTATATTGATCAAAGGCATAGTGATCCTGCCGCAACACCGCGATGCGCTCGCCGGGGGTGACGGAGATTTCGCCCTTGTTCGGCTCCAGCTCACCGGAGAGGATGCGTAGAAACGTAGACTTACCCGTTCCGTTCGCGCCGATGAGACCGTAGCAATTGCCGTTTGTAAATTGGATATCCACATGCTCAAACAGCGGTCTGCCGCCGAACTGAAGGGATACGTTGCGTGCGCTGATCATGATACCTTACCTGCTTTCTGTCAAAACAACCGATATCATACCATAGATCGTGAAAAATGCATAGCATCAGGTCAGTTTACATCGGTAAGAAACAGCAAATCCAGCAGATTTGTGCCGGTTTTGGTGCGAAAGAGCTTCTCGCGCACGGTGCAGATGGCGTCCTCATCCATTTCGTCTTCAAACGCGTTGACGAGGAAGTCCGCCTCGACGAGAATCTGATAATCCATACCCTGTATGTCCGTATACGTGTGGTGGTGCGCAATCAGCCAGCAGACGCGCGCAATCACGCGCTCGTCCGCCCCAAGCGAAGTCAGCAGCGCCCGCGCCTCCGGCGGGCCTTCCTCCTGCTGATGCGCGCCCGTGCAGTTGCCAAATTTTCGCTCGCTGTTGCGGATTCCGATGTCGTGCGTCAGCGCCGCGATCTCGAGGATCTCCTGCGTGTCCGCGTCCAGCCCTTCGCGCTCGCCAATCGTCTTGGCGAAT
>JBDKRF010000195.1:0-1771 GCA_039683525.1 Clostridiaceae bacterium | reverse complement strand
TTCTGCATATTCAACGGAGTGAGGTAGTCATCGCCGCCTTCTCGCGGGTCTAGTCCGTCATAGTCTCGAATCTCGTTCGGGCTGTAGATGCCCATTTCGATCATGGTGCGCGACCATTGAGCGCGATCAACCATTGACCCGGCCGTTAGATAGCGCGTATCGAATTCGGTATAGAGCGGCCCGGAGCCATCTAGCAGCATTTCGTCCATACGCTGATTCCACGCCTTATGCCACGGCGCAAGGGTGTGCTTCAAGTGCGCAGCAAAGAACGCTTCTGAGCTTGCGAACGTCGCCGCCTTGTCGGAATGTCCAACCATGATTGGAAACACACCAAACTCACGGCATATCTCTTCGATCTGTAGCCGCCGAGTTTCAACATGCTGCGCATCAACCCCGGAAATTGATGTGTTCAGCCACTTTGCAGCGCGGTCTAGAACCAGTGGAATCCCCACCTTTGAAGGACCAGACTTATCTTTCAGGTACGCCGAGAGCCGTTCTTGCTGCTCGCGTGATAGCGTACCCTCGACCGAGTAGGTGCCGGATGGTCTCAGTCCGTTCTCATGCATTGCGGATTGGCTCTTTTCGGTCGCAATCGCCAGCCCAATAGCAGACCTCGCAAGCATCACGGCATTCATCGATGCCGACCAATCCCATTGCAACCCATTCAGAACGAAGACATCGTCTGCGCTGAAATCTCCGATAATTCCGAATTCATCCCAGCAGCGATACCGCAACTCGTAACGGCTCGTCTTCCTGACTTCCCATTGTCCAGGCTGAACCGGGATGAGTTCCCTCACTCGCCCGTTGTCGCCTTTGACCTTAATCGACAAGCCAGCGCCGCAAAGCGCTGCATGTAGCGTCATCTGACGCCGCCACTCGTATGACGTTTGCCACTCATTAGGACGGCGCGACAACAAGCGGAACTCCGGAATATTCGTCGCTTTCTGGCGCTTTCCGTCCGGAAGTTCGCGGAATACGTTTAGGTCTGGTGTTGCGCAGCCGTCAGCGATGATCTTTACGCAAGCGAGAACAGTAGATACTTGGAGCGCTGTTTTTTCATTGACAGTGACGCCAGCGACCACGCCCGATCCGTTGCCATCAATCAAGTTGGCTATTTGGTCGTAGGTCAGCTGCGCCGCTTTCCGGCCTAGCAGTCTGTCAATAAATTTCATTCGGTGTCCCAAAATGATTGTTCAGACGCATCCTGCGGCATCACGCCTACGGCCATCGCTAGAGCTACCATTCCATCGATTCGACCAGTGGCCTTGCTTTTGATAAATTTTCGGTTTTCTGCCGGATCTTTAACGACAGTCGCGTTATTCGCACACATGGAAAGCACCGGATGCTTGCCATGTCTCAGCTTCCGTGACAGCAACAGCGATTCAAGCTCTCGGATAGCCGGTGACATGCTGATAAATCCTTGGCCGAACTCGACAAACAACTCCAATTCTTCAGGAGTGAATCCAGCGCGTTCAAGCCACGGCTTCAAAAACTTCATGTTGTATCGGTCGAAGGCCAAGGCCCGAACGGTGTAGCGGTCAAACACGTCTCTAAGGTAGTGAGCGACGTACTCATACTCAATCGACGCGCCAGGAGTCGTTTCTAGCAGTCCTTGACTAGCCCACATGTCATAAGGAACGCGGTCTGCTCTGGACTTCTCTGCCAGCCCGTTTTCTGGTAGCCAGAATGTTGATTTCACGCCCCAGCAATCGCCCTGCTTAGAAATAAGTTCCAGCGATGTCAAATCTGAAACGCTCGAAAGGTCTAGGCC
>JBDKRF010000194.1:0-16445 GCA_039683525.1 Clostridiaceae bacterium | reverse complement strand
CTACAAGATGGCAAGCTGCAAGGTAGATTACACGATCATGAATGATGATTGGTATTCATATTATTTGAGAAGTAGTCCTCCGATGGTCAGAATTGGTAAAATGTACTGGCACTGCTCCCAATACTATGTGTTTATGATCCTTCATCCCGATTCCCTTCACTGGCAGCACTTCGGCTATGCAGAGTATTTGGGAAGCGTACTGAACCCTTATGACATGTGGTTGGCAAAGCTTAATGAAACGGGTATCTCAACCGACTTCGGAGTTTATGCGCAAACATATCTCGACCAAGGCGGCAATGCAAACAACTTGACAAACAAGGATTTTCGTTTGCTTGTGGATTCCGTGGCTTACTACTGCGTCAAAAACGGCATGAACTGGGGAACGCCGTATGAATCTTATCCAATCACAAAGATCTACGGCATTACCGAACCCGCGGAAGAGGGAGACGACATGAGCGTGGCGATGGCGTCGTCGTTCTGCGCGTATCTCGCGGAAAAGTACGGGTTTGATAAACTCACGAGTTATTGCGCAGGTCAGATGGATTTCCGTGAAGCGTTCGGCATCTCCTTTGATCGGGCTTTCGATCACTGGGAAGAGACAATCACCAAGGAGTTCTCGTAATCTTCTTTCCGTGGATTCGATTCAGGATCAGTAAAACATCACCCGCATGGACCCGCTTGCGAAGAGCGGGTCTATTTGTTATTGACATATGCCGATAATATGATATGATTCGTATACGACATATGTCGAAAATGGAGGATCAAACAATGCCAAATCATGACGGAACCGGCCCGGCAAAGGGTTGTTGCCAAAAAGGGGAACACACGGAAGGTGGCTGCGGCTGTGAAAACAAACAGCAGCATCAAGCGGATAAGGGCGGTCAGTGCTGCCAAAACGGCGAAAAACACAGGCACCACGGCGAGCATCACGATGGGGAAGGCGGCTGCTGTCACAAACAGAAAGAGACGGAATGATTGGTCTGGCCAGATTGAAACAGATTGATTGACGGCAGAGCTGCCCAAGAGTAAACTGTTTGTAGCGTTCTGGCAGATAACCGCCTCAAGCGAAGAGCCAACGCGGAACTGCGAGGGAGAACGATATGCCAAGACCGAGAAAATGCCGCAGAGTTTGCTGTCTGCCTTGGAATGCGTCGTTTGGCCCAACGGGAGATCAACCAGCCGCAAACACGATCGTGATGTCGGTCGATGAATATGAGACAATCCGCCTGATCGACCTTTTGGGGTTGACGCAGGAAGAGTGCGCGGCGCAGATGAACGTTGCGCGCACGACGGTGCAAGGTATCTATAACGACGCGCGGAGCAAGCTCGCGGACGTATTGGTCAACGGAAAAAGCCTTGTGATTCGCGGCGGAGATTATGCGATTTGCGAAAGTAGGGAAGAGACTTGCGCCTGTGGAGGTTGCTGCAAACACCGCCGGGAAATTGAATAGGATTCAGTGAAAAGCAAAAGTAAAGCGATCGAAAAAAATCGACCGCTTTATTTTTGTTTGTGGTGTGATTGTCGCGGAAAGGATGCAAGGCTTCCGCGAATCAAGTCTCCTCGCTCTCGCCCTCGTCCGTGTCGCTTTCGCCGGGTTCTCCGATAACCAGCGTCGTGGCGCGCTCATCCAGCTGTTCCACCGCGCGTAGATTTCTCGTGATCGCGCGCGTGCGGGTGCCGATGAGTTGCTCAAGATCGTCGTCCACCTGCTGGAGACGCTTGCGAGAGCTGGCGAGAACAGTGCCGAACTTTTGAAACTCCGTCTTGACGGCGCCAAGCACGCGCCAGACTTCGCTGCTGCGCTTTTGAATGGCAAATGTGCGGAACCCCATTTGTAGGCTGTTGAGCAGCGCCGCCATGGTGGAAGGCCCCGCGATATTGACGCGATAGCTGCGCTGGAGTTCCTCTACCAGTCCGTGGTTGACCACCTCGGCATAAAGCCCTTCAAACGGCAGGAACATGATCGCAAAATCGGTCGTGTTCGGCGGATCGAGATACTTATCCCGAATCTTGGCGGCTTCTTGTTTGATGCGCTGGTTCAGCAGCAGCAGAGAAGACGCGATGGCATCAGGCGCTCCGGATTCATACGCGTCCTGAAGATTGGAATACAGGTCGGCGGGAAACTTGGAATCGATCGGCAGATAGACCGGCGCGCCGTCGTCTGTCGGCAACTTGACCGCGTACTCCACGCGATCCGAACTGCCTAGCTTCGTGACCGCGTTGGTGACGTATTGCTCCGGTGCGAGGATTTCTTCCAGAATCGCACCGAGTTGAATCTCTCCCATCATTCCGCGCGTCTTGACATTGCTCAGCACTTTTTTCAGATCGCCCACGCCGATTGCGAGCGTCTGCATCTCGCCGAGGCCCTTGTAGACCTGCTCAAGTCGCTCGTTGACCAGCTGGAACGACTGCGCCACCTTTGCTTCCAGCGTCTTTTGCAGCTTTTCATCTACGATGTTGCGAATTTCGTCGAGCTTTTGCGTGTTATCGGTCTGCATGGAGATCAAGCGGCGCTCGACCGTCTGGCGAATCGCTTCCAGCTTTTGCTCGTTGTTGAATTCAAAGGATTTCAGGCGCTGCTCGTTGCCTTGCTCAAAGGTTTTAAAGCGCGTTTCACCCTGCGAATCCGCGTTACGTTGCTGCTCGAGGATCATGCGTCCAAGATGGGATACCGAGGACTGCACGCTTTCGTTGAGCTCGCGGCGCAGGTCGGAGAGCGCGCGATTGAGATCCTCCTCCATCGTGTCATGCAGCGACTGCTGCCGTCGGATGATGTAGATGAGCAGGAGAATCATCGCCACAAAAACGGCGAGAGAGATGATCAATAGGATGAGTTCAGGCTGCATAGTGACATGCCCCTTTCAAGTGGATATCTATTTTGTTCGTGTTCAGCGAAACGCAAGCGCGGAGACAATCAGTGTCTGCGCCACAATGTAGGTGGACATGACGATGATGTTCCGGTTACGGACCGGGTGATGGAACGCGTCGATGGACAGCGTGGTATCGGAGATTGCAAACAGGATTCCGCCAATTCCCGCAAGCCAGCGATAGGCGCTGACACTATACAGCGAAAACAGGATGGAGGAAGATACCATGGTGCCGATGATCAACATATATAGGAAACTCGGCGGGCATAGCTTTCCGGGCATGCCCTTCCAGATATAGCGCATCAACGTTGCGGAGCCGACGAGGACGGCGACTGCCATGATCGCGATGACATACCAGGGCGGCGTGACGGTAACGCGCTTAAGGAAACTGATGATGTAGAATATATGCCCTGCCGCAAACGCGAGAATACCCGCGGGGAATGCCCATTTCCGCGGGCGGAACAGCAGAATCAGGTCGCCCGCAAACCCGAAGAGAATCGCGGCGATGACGAAGGTGGAGGGTGCGTTTGCAAACAGCATATAGCACGCGGCAAGCAACGGCATCAGGAGGCATTTGCTCACGCGGCGGAGCATCAGAAGGTTTTTATTGGCACAGGCAAAGAGGTGCACGGCTGCATCGACCAGATAGAGCCCGGCAAAGAAGTATTGCAATCAAATAGTCCCCCAAATTCAAACGGCTGGTATCAGTATATCATAGTCGGGCGATCAGCCGAAAGAGCAGGTTCCTGAAATAACGCAAAGCGAACGAGGCTCAATCGATCGAATTTTAGGAAAAAACTGCCATTTTCTGCATCTTTATTCGATCTTCGCGTATTGAAACATCGGAATGCTTTTGTTATACTGTAGCCTGAATGAATCTGGGTATTCTTAGCATGACAAGGAGGAACTTCACACATGCATTATTCCAGTGAAGTGGAAGAAATGACCTGCGTCCTTAAGGGCGCAAAGCATGATCCCGCTCCGATCCCCGAAGAGGGCAAGTGGGTCAAAGCAAAACAGATCACCGACATCAGCGGCCTTACGCACGGCGTCGGCTGGTGTGCGCCGCAACAGGGCGCCTGCAAACTCACGCTCAACGTAAAAAAAGGCGTGATCGAAGAAGCGCTGGTTGAAACCCTCGGCTGCAGCGGCATGACACACTCCGCAGCGATGGCAGCGGAAATCCTGCCCGGCAAGACCATCCTCGAAGCGCTCAACAGCGACCTCGTCTGCGACGCGATCAACACCGCCATGCGCGAACTGTTTCTACAGATCGTCTATGGCCGCACGCAGAGTGCGTTCTCCGAAGACGGCCTGCCCATCGGCGCAGGACTGGAAGACCTCGGCAAGGGGCTTCGCTCGCAGATCGGCACCATGTATGGCACGCTCGCCAAAGGCCCGCGTTATCTGGAGATGGCGGAAGGCTATGTCATCGCCATCGCGCTGGACGAGGGCGGCGAGATCATCGGCTACAAGTTCGTCAACCTCGGCAAGATGATGGACGCGATCAAGAAGGGCGTTGATCCGAAGGAAGCGTACGAAAAGAACATCGGAACCTACGGGCGTTTCGACCAAGCCGCCAAGGTTATCGACCCGCGGAAAGCGTAAGGAGGCAGCTATGGCTATTTTTGAAGGATACGAGAGAAGAATTAAGAAGATCAATGCCGAATTGAAGAAGTACGGCATCGACGGCATCGACGACGCGAAAGCCATCTGCGACGCAAAAGGCATCGACGTGTTTTCCATCGTGCGCGGCATTCAGATGATCGCGTTTGAAAACGCCTGCTGGGCATATACGGTCGGCGCGGCAATCGCCATCAAGACCGGCGCCAAGACCGCTGATAAAGCCGCGGAAGCCATCGGTCTAGGTCTGCAGGCGTTCTGCATCCCGGGTTCGGTTGCGGATCAGCGCGAAGTCGGTCTAGGCCACGGCAATCTTGCCGCCATGCTGCTGCGCGAAGAGACCAACTGCTTCTGCTTCCTCGCGGGTCACGAGAGCTTTGCCGCCGCAGAAGGCGCAATCGGCATCGCGAAGACCGCCAACAAAGTCCGCACCAAGCCCCTGCAGGTCATCCTCAACGGCCTTGGCAAGGACGCGGCATACGTCATCTCCCGCATCAACGGCTTTACCTACCTTGAGACGGAATATGACTATTACACCGGCAAACTGGAAATCACCAAGACGAAGTCCTTCTCCGACGGCGACCGCGCAAAGGTTCGCTGCTACGGTGCGGACGACGTAAACGAAGGCGTCGCCATCATGCGGCATGAGAACGTTGACGTTTCCATCACCGGAAACTCCACGAACCCGACGCGTTTCCAGCATCCGGTCGCGGGCACCTACAAGAAGTGGTGCATCGAGCACGGCAAGAAGTATTTCTCCGTGGCGAGCGGCGGCGGCACGGGCCGCACCCTGCATCCGGACAATATGGCGGCGGGTCCCGCGTCCTACGGCATGACCGATACGATGGGCCGTATGCACTCCGACGCGCAGTTCGCGGGCTCCTCGTCCGTTCCGGCGCACGTCGAGATGATGGGTCTCATCGGCATGGGCAACAACCCGATGGTCGGCGCAACGGTCGCCGTCGCGGTTGCCATCGAGCAGGCGAAGTAAGGGACTACTACTCAATCAAGAACATCTTCCGGCAACGGGGGATGTTCTTTTTTTGTCAGATTTCTTTCATAAAACAGCAATATGATACAAGAACGTATTGCATATATCATATACAATTCTTGACAATTACGGTGAAAAGGAATAAGGTAATTTGACCGTCGCTCATCGAGCAACAGCCTTTTTTCGTAAAAAATGAGTCAGGGGAACACGATTGTGTCAGAGCAAAAGCAATCCAACGCGGTATCCATTCTCTCCGTACTTGGCGCACTCATCCTATGGGGATCGTCCTTTGTCGCCATCAAGTTTGCTTATACGACCTATCCACCGCTGACGCTCGCGGTCGCTCGCTTTGTGGTTGCGTCGCTGATCCTCGGCGCGCTGACGCTGCTGCCGCAAAACCGCGTTCGCCTACAAAAGAAGGATATCTTCACGGTCGCAATCTGCGGCTTAACAGGCATTATGCTCTACGCCGTGCTGCAAAATATCGCCATGCAGTGGACATCCGCGTCGAGCGCGACGCTGATCATTGCCTCGTACCCGATCATCACGCTGCTGATGGAGAGCGTCATCTACAAAAAGAAACTCAGCGCGATCAAGATCGTCGCGATACTCATTGCGATCGTCGGCGTAGTCATACTTTCATATGTGAAATCGGAATCTCGCGTAGAAGGCGAATTGTTGGGGATTATCTTGCTCATCATCGCCGGTGTCGCATGGGCGGTCTATAATTTCATGATGAAGAGAGTGGTCAATCATTACCCGCCGATTACGTTGCTATTCTATACCACGCTCATTGGAACGATCTTCCTCTTGCCGCTCGCACTGCTGGAGCGTGCGCAGTGGCAGCAACCGACACTGCTGTCGTTTTCGATGATGATGTTCCTCGGCGTGTTTTGCTCCGTCATCGCATACCTGCTGTATAACCGCGGACTCAAAACGATGGCGCCGAGTACAATCACCTCGATGCTCAACCTCATGCCGATCATCGGCGTATTCTTCTCCTGGGTGTTGCTGGGCGAGCAGGTAACGCTTCGCAAGATCATCGGCGGCGCGATCGTCATCTTCGGTGTCATGCTCAGCGTGAGAAAGACCAAATCTGATGCGATCAAGGAGACGGTAGCCGTGGAAGCCGCGGCAAACGCGGAAGCGTCCACGCACGAATCGGCTTAATCTTCGCGCGCGAACCAACAGCTGATAGCAGGTTGCGTTTTGCCGCACAGTGTTTATAATAAGAAAAGCGACCAGAAATTTCGCTTTTGACTTGACCGCGAAACGGTACGACACGTTCCGGTACGGAAGAATGAACGAACATCTCCCAACCGGAGCGACAACACGGAGGGACTTATCATGCAAACCAAACAAGCGCAATCAATCCGAAAACTGACGACGGCAGGCGTGCTTGCCGCCAGTATCGTGTTATTGACGACGCTGGTTTCGATTCCGATTCCGGCAGGTCTCGGCTATGTAAATCTTGGCGACATGGGCGTTTTACTCGCCGGCATGCTGCTTGGCGGTGGCTGGGGTGCGCTCTGCGCGGGTGCTGCCTCCGCGATTTCCGACGTTTTACTGGGATACACAATTTATGCGCCTGCGACGTTTTTGATCAAAGGACTTGTCGCGCTGATTGCGGGACTATTGTTTGCGAAGACCGAGAAGAAGATCCGCTATGCCGCGCTCTACTTGGCGGCGCTGATCGTTCCCGCCGGATATTTCCTCTATGAAACTCTTCTATATGGCACCGCCAGCGCGATTCCGAACATCCTCTTCAACACCATGCAGTGCATGATCGGCGCAGTGTTTGCAACAATCATCGGCGTGATGCTGCTCAAGACGAAACTCTTCACGCGTGACAATGCCGTGCTTCCCATCTGCGCGGAAATCCTGCGCGAACCAAAGAACGGACCTGACGTAGTGCTCCTTGCCCGGCGCGCCGATGCGGAGCTGATCAAGAAGGCTGGGGACATGCTATCGGTGCAGGGAATCATGGCGCGCGTTGTCGCCATCGACGATCTCGATGCATATGACCGGCTGAACGACATGCAGCGCGAGCGTTACATACCGAAGGACAAGCCGTTTGTGCGCGTGGAAAACGCGGAGACGACGCCGAAGACGATCATGCAGGCGGCGGTCAACGCGATTGGAAAGTAGAAGCTCCGATCCATTTCAACTACGAATTCACTCAAAATAAGCAACTTGCGTTGCTTGATCAATCATTGTTGTGACTTACTTGCGCGCTTTGGAGCCTCCAAGGCGCGCTGTTTTTATAAAACGCCTTGTTGCGTTCATATTTCCCATGCGGCGAATGTATTCAAAGCCACAGAATAACACCATATGTTGTATGTATATATGCAATATTGAACAATGTATTACAATATTTAGTTTGCTATTGCAAATTGCTTTCACTTTCCGTAGAATTTTTCCTTAGGAGAACTCTATGAACGCAAACGACTATGGTCAGCTTCAGAATAAAAAATCATCTGCGGATTCGGGGCTTAACGGCAACGGGTCCGCTTATCGCAGTCCGCAGCAGGCGCAAGTATCTGCGTTCGGTTCGGGTGCGTATTACGCGCGAGAAAATAGTTCGCAGACATCTTATTACCAGGGGCAACCTGGTAATCGGGGGGTCTATGAGACGAATGCCGCAAACGGCACAGCGCGAAATCCCGGCATGCGGGACTCCGCGTATTCGGGAAATCCGGCGCAGCAATATAACCCGCGGATTACAGAGCAGCGTCCCGCGGCAGGCGGCAGCGCACCAAGCTACCGCACCAACTATAGCGCGGTGAGCAGCGAGCCCGCTAAGCAAAGCGGTTCCGTCAACGGAGCAAAGCCAAACGGAAACGCAACGGTCAACGGAACAAAGGTCAACGTAACCGGCGGTGCCAAGGCAAACGGAAACGGGAACGGTTCCGGTTCCGGCAACGGCAACGGCGGAAAAGGTAACGGAAACGGCAACGGAAAAAAGCCGCCGAAGAAGAAGACACTCAAGCAGCGCTTTGTTGCCTGGCTGAAAAAATTCCTACGCTCGATCTACCTGCTTGAAAAACCGATGCGCATCTTCCTTGCCGGTGCGAGCGGGTTTGTTGTGATCAGTATCATCGTGATCCTTGCAGTCTCCGGCTCACGCAATAAGCGTGAAGAGGCGATTCAGGCAGAGCTTACGCTGACGACCCCAGTACCGACCATCGCAGCCACCGCGACGCCGGAACCAACGCCGAGTCCCACGCCTGAAGTTCGCATCGAAAAGGGCGCGGAGGGCGAGGATGTGATGGCGCTGCAGAAACGCCTGATGGAGCTCGGCTATCTCGCCATCGACGAACCCACCAGCTACTTTGGCAACGCGACAAAAGCCGCCGTGAAGCTGTTTCAGCGCCAGCACACACTTCAGCAGGACGGTATCTGCGGAACCGAGACCATCACGATGATCTACGCGGAAGACGCGCAGCCATACGTGATGAAGGAGGGCGCGGAAGGCGACGACATTCAATCGTTTCAGGAACAGCTGGTCGAGCTCGGCTATCTAAAGAGCGACCAGGTGACCAGCTACTATGGCACGGACACCGTGGACGCGGTGAAGAATTTTCAGCATCGCAACTATCTGACCAAGGATGGCAAAGCGGGCGAAAAGACGCTCGAGGCGATCAACTCTCCCGACGCTCGCGTTTCCTATGTTCGCGAGCAGGAGATTATAGCGGAGAAGAAGAAGCAGGCGGCGTTGGCTCGGGCTTCCTCCTCGGCAGGCCGTATCGATAAGCTCATCAACGCCGCGAAAAAGCAACTCGGCGATCCGTATATCCTTGGCAAGTCCGGCCCGGATAACTTCGACTGCTCCGGACTTGTGGTTTATTGCCTAAGGCAGGCAAACGTCTATACGCGCCGCCTCAACGCGGCAGGTTTGAGCAAGACAACGAGTTGGAAGAAGATTTCGGATATGGACGATCTGCAGCGCGGGGATCTGATCTTCTTTAAGTCGGACGACAGCAGCACCGTGGGTCACGTCGGTATCTACATTGGCGGCGGCGAGATGATTGACGCATCCTCGGCAAATGGCAAGGTTGTGCGCCGCGGAGCCAAGACCAGCTACTGGCGCAGAAACTTCGTCGTAGGAAGACGACCCATAGTGTAATCGAGCACACGAATCTGCGGCGGCGCGATGAGCGCCGCCGTTTTGCATGCGGAATCGGGTACGGAGCAGGTTCATTCTTGCATTCCACCGCGAGATACAGTATGATGAAACCCGAAATACGGGAGGGATACGCATGGCTTACCCCAATGAACTCATTCGAAATTTTTCCATCATCGCGCACATCGACCACGGCAAATCGACGCTGGCCGACCGCATGATGGAGTTGACGGACACCGTCGCCGCGAGAGATATGTCGGAGCAGCTGCTCGACTCGATGGACATTGAGCGCGAGCGCGGCATCACGATCAAATCCTCGGCGGTGCGGATGTTCTATACACATACCGACGGCAATCGTTATATGTTTAACCTCATCGACACGCCCGGGCACGTGGACTTCAATTATGAAGTCAGTCGTGCGCTGGCGGCCTGTGAAGGCGCGGTGCTGGTCGTGGACGCGACGCAGGGCATTGAGGCACAGACGCTGGCTAACGTCTATCTTGCGGTGGACAACGGCCTTGAGGTCGTGCCGGTCATCAATAAGATCGACCTGCCTAGCGCGGAGCCGGAGCGCACCGCACAGGAGATTGAGGACATCATCGGCATCGAAGCGCACAATGCGCCAAAGATCTCCGCTAAGAGCGGCCTCAACGTCGATCAAGTGCTTTCAGCAGTGGTGAAGACGGTTCCGCCGCCCGTGGGCAATCCGGATGCACCCCTGACCGCGCTGGTTTTCGACTGCTTCTATGACAACTACAAGGGCGCGCTCTCGTATGTACGCGTGTTTGACGGCACGGTTCGGCCGGGTAACCGCATTCGCTCGATGGCGACCGGGCATGAATTTGACGTCACGGAAGTCGGCGTGTTTACACCCGCTCCCATGGCGGTAGACGAGCTCACCGCGGGCGAAGTCGGCTATATCGCGGCCTCGATCAAGAGCGTTGCCGAAACCAAGGTCGGCGACACGATCACCTCGGCCGATCATCCGGCAACCAAACCGCTGCCGGGCTATAAGCAGGCAAACCCGATGGTCTTCTGCGGCATCTATCCCGCGGACGGCGCGCAATACGGCGACCTGAGAGACGCGCTTGACAAGCTCAGACTCAACGATGCTTCGCTCTCCTATGAGCAGGAGTCGAGCAACGCGCTGGGCTATGGTTTCCGCTGTGGTTTCCTTGGACTTTTGCACATGGAGATCGTTCAGGAGCGCTTGGAGCGTGAGTTTGACCTTGACCTGGTCACCACTGCGCCGAGCGTCATCTATAAGATCAAGCTCACCTCTGGTGAGGAAGAGATGATCGACAACCCTTCGAACCTGCCGCCCGTGACAGAAATTGAACAGCTCGAAGAGCCTGTTGTGAACGCAACGATCATGACACCTTCGGAATATGTCGGCGCACTCATGGAGCTCTGTCAAGAGCGGCGCGGCATATTTGTGGACATGAATTACATTGAAGAATCGCGTGTGCGAATCCACTATGTGCTGCCGCTCAACGAAATCATCTATGACTTCTTCGATCAGCTCAAGAGCCGCAGCAGAGGCTATGCATCATTCGACTATGAGCTCAAGGGCTATGAAAAGAGCGATCTGGTCAAGGTTGATTTCCTGCTCAACGGAGACATGTGCGACGCACTGAGCACCATTGTGCACCGCGACCGTGCCTATGCAAAAGGCCGCGCGGTGGCGGAAAAGCTCTGCGAGGTCATCCCGCGCCAGCAGTTTGAGATTCCGATTCAGGCTGCCATCGGCGGGAAGATCATCGCGCGCGAAACCGTCCGCGCCGTGCGCAAGGACGTGCTTGCCAAGTGCTACGGCGGCGACATTACGCGCAAAAAGAAGCTGCTGGAGAAACAGAAGGAAGGCAAGAAGCGCATGCGCCAGGTTGGCAACGTGTCTTTGCCGAGCGACGCTTTCATGAGCGTGCTCCGCATCAACTAACGATGGCGGGTATTTATCTGCATATTCCGTTCTGCATGAGAAAGTGCGCCTATTGCGACTTCGTCAGCTTTGCCGAAGGTAGCGTGCCGGAGGCGTATGTAGAAGCATTGCTCACAGAATTGGAGCTTGTTTCACGCGGCGGGAGTTATCCCGCCGCGTTTGATACGGTGTTCTTTGGCGGGGGTACGCCCTCGCTGCTGAGCGGCGAACAGATGCAGTGCATCCTGGACGCGCTGAAAGAGCGCTTTGACATCCGCGAGACCGCCGAGATATCGATGGAGTGCAATCCCGGCACGGTCACGCCGGAGAAGCTCGCGTCTTACCGCGCGGCTGGCATCAATCGCCTTTCGATCGGACTCCAAAGCACGCATGACGGCTTGCTTCGGTCAATCGGACGCATCCACACGTATGCACAGTTTCAGCAAACACTTGAACACGCGCGCGAGGCGGGGTATAGCAACATCAACGTCGACCTCATGCATGGGCTGCCGAACCAGACGGTGCAACAGTACCTTGATTCGATCAACACCGTCTGCGATCTCGGCGTACAGCATATCTCCGCTTATTCGCTGATTCTGGAGGAGCACACGCCGCTGTATCTGCGCGTGGAGCGCCGCGAAACCACGCTGCCGGATGAGGATCTCGTTGCGGATATGCAGGATGCGGGCCTTGAGCTAATGGAGGAACGCGGCTACCACCGCTATGAGATCAGCAACTTCGCGCAGGAAGGCTTTGAGTGCCGCCACAACCTCAACTACTGGTACAACGGCGAATACCTCGGCTTCGGCATCGCGGCGCACGGCGTGGTGCGGGAGAAGAAGTGGACGCGCTTTGCCAACGTCGATGCACTGGACGAATACTACCGCCTGATCGGGCGGGGGAAGCGCCCGCTGGCGGAAACAATCCTGCTTTCGCCGCGGGACGAGATGTTTGAGTGCGTCATGCTGGGATTGAGGCTGGTGCGCGGAATCGACCGTGCTGCTTTTCAGGCGCGATTTGGGCTTGACGTTGCAGAGGCGTATCCCAGAGCGATGGAACTGCTGCAAAAACGCGGCTGGTTGATCGAGACAAGCGACGCGATTGCGCTCAATCGCAAGGGGCTCGATCTGCAAAACGAAGCGCTGGGGTTCTTTCTATAAACCAATTCGAAGCAGAGCGTGGATATTGTGTTTACGACAGTTTGGCATCGTTTTGATGATCATTTTCCCCTTTGGGGTGAATTCACTGGAATGTCACATTTTTGATACAGCACTTACTTGACACCAAATCTCGTAAGTGCTAAATTTTTCTCATGGGTTAGCACTCGACAAAATAGAGTGCTAACAACAAGAAAACCATAAAAACGTGTAGACTGCCGCACAATCACGGCAGGACTTTTTACGAAAGGAGGCTGCGGAATATGGAACTGGATGCGAGAAAACTTGGCATTCTGAAAGCGATCATCGACGAGTACATCATGTCCGCGTCTCCGGTCGGCTCCCGCGCCATCAGCAAGCATGAGGAGTTCAACCTCTCGAGTGCAACCATCCGTAACGAGATGGCAGACCTCGAAGAGCTGGGCTATCTGGAACAGCCGCACACCTCCGCAGGGCGCGTTCCTTCGGACAAGGCGTACCGGCTTTACGTCGATCAGATGATGCAGAAAGCGGCGCTGAGCGACGACGAGATCAAGATTATCCGTGCGCACATGAGCTCGAAGCTCGACGAAGTCGAGTCTGTGATGAAGCAGACGGCGCAAGCCCTCTCCGCGGTGACGAACTATACCGCGATGGTCATGCCGCCGATGCTAGCGGCAAACCGCTTGCGGCACATTCAGCTGGTTCCCCTGCGCGAAGGCCGCGCACTCGTGGTGATCGTCACCACTGCGGGATTTGCCAGAGACGCGATCATCCGTGTGCCGGAGGATATCCGACCCGTAGAGCTGGAGCGCATCTCGCGGCTCTTGACCGAGCGGTTTTACGATTGCAGGATGGATCAGATCGGGGATCTCATCGCACACGAGATGAGCGGAGAACTCTACGAGCGGCGCGCTTTCCTCTGCTCTGTGGTGGAAGCCATCGAGCGCAAGATGGGGCCGGATTCACCGAATGTACAGCTATCGGGCGCGACCAATATGCTGCATTACCCCGAATACAGCGACGTCAACAAAGCAAAGTCGTTTTTAGTCGCGGTAGAAGGCAGGAGCATGCTTAATGAGATGCTCAAGCGCGCTAGCAAGCTGGAGTTTTCCATCACGATCGGCAACGAGAACCAGGACGAGATGTTTAAGGACTGCAGCATCGTAACCGCAACGTATCAAATCGGCGACGAACCGCTTGGTTCCTTTGGCATCATAGGTCCTACGCGCATGAACTACAGCAAGGTGATCTCCGTTCTGGAATATATGCGAATGAGCCTCTCGGAGATGCTCACCTCGGATCAGGACGACGAATAGAAGAATCGAAAACGATTGGAAGAATCGCTTCAGCAAAACCTGACAAGAATCGTCAGGCGAGAACGGACAAGGAGACTGGAACATTGACCAAGAAGACTGACAAACAAGAACCCGCGAACACGCAGGCCAAGACGGAGGAAGAGACCGTCAAAACCGAATCGACCGTAGTGGATACGGCTGCTGCGGAGCAGGAATCCTATACCCTCACGGCGGAAGAGTTCGCCGCGGCTAAGGCACACATCGAAGCCATCACCAAAGAGAAGGACGAGACTGTCACCCTCCTGCAGCGCATACAGGCGGACTTCGACAATTTCCGCCGTAGAAACGCCAGCATCCGCTCTGATAGCTACGAAGAGGGCAAACGTGACACGGTCAAGGAACTTCTGCCCGCGCTGGATAATCTCGAGCGTGCGCTGGACGCAATCCCCGAAGAGAACGCAAGCCTGCGCGAAGGCATCTCGATGGTACAGCGTCAGATGCTCGATTCACTCAAGAAGCTTGGCTTGGAAGTGATTGAGGATGACTGCAAATTCGACCCCAACAAGCACGAAGCCGTCATGAGAGAAAAAGTGGACGGCAAGGAGAGCGGGGATATCGTGGTCGTTTTCCAAAAGGGATATCGCATGGGAGACCGCGTCATCCGCCACTGCATGGTAAAAGTTGCGGAGTAAAGATTTTTGTTTCAATCATGATTTGAAACAAGTGATCACAAAATTGAAATTTTAAGTTTCAATTTAGAATTTGGAATATATATTGATAGAATACTTGGAGGATTTGATTTTATGGGTAAAATTATTGGCATCGACCTTGGCACAACGAACTCTTGCGTCGCTTTTCTGGAAGGCGGCGAACCGGTTGTCATCCCCAACTCCGAAGGCATGCGCACCACGCCTTCTGTGGTAGCGTTTAAAGACGGCGAGCGTATGGTCGGCAACATTGCAAAGCGCCAGGCCATCACCAACCCCGATCGCACCATCGCGTCGATCAAGCGCGACATGGGTTCTTCCCGCAAGGTGCACATCGAGGGCAAAGACTACACTCCGCAGGAAATCTCTGCGATGATTCTGCAAAAGCTCAAGACCGACGCGGAAGCGTATCTGGGCGAAACCGTGACGCAGGCGGTCATCACCGTTCCGGCATATTTCACGGACAGCCAACGTCAGGCGACGAAGGACGCAGGCCGCATTGCTGGCCTTGAAGTTCTGCGCATCATCAACGAGCCGACGGCGGCAGCGCTTGCCTACGGCATGGACAAAGAGAGCAACCAGAAGATCCTAGTCTACGACCTCGGCGGTGGCACATTCGACGTCTCGATCCTTGAGATTGGCGACGGCGTATTCCAGGTTCTCGCAACCGCGGGCAATAACCGCCTCGGCGGCGACGACTTTGATCAACTGATCATGGACTATATTGCCGAAGACTTTAGAAAGAACAACGGCATCGACCTGCGTCAGGACAAGATGGCGCTTCAGCGCTTGAAAGAAGCTTCTGAAAAAGCGAAAATTGACCTGAGCGGAGTAGCGCAGACCACGATCAACCTGCCGTTCATTACGATGGACAAGTCGGGCCCGAAGCACCTCGACATCACCATCACCCGCGCAAAGTTCAACGAGCTGATCAACGATTACGTCGAGCAGACCCGAACCCTCGTGCAGAAGTGCTTGAGCGACGCAGGTCTCTCCGCCTCTCAGGTGGACAAGGTCATCCTCGTCGGCGGTTCGTCCCGTATCCCTGCTGTTCAGGATATGGTCAAGAAGATCACCGGAAAAGACCCGTTCAAGGGCATCAACCCGGATGAGTGTGTCGCCATCGGCGCCGCGATTCAGGGCGGCGTGCTTGGCGGCGAAGTCAAGGACATCCTGCTTCTGGACGTCACTCCGCTCTCTCTCGGCATCGAGACCGTCGGCGGCGTGTTCACGAAGCTCATCGAGCGCAACACCACCATCCCGACCAAGAAGAGCCAGATCTTTTCCACGGCAGCGGATGGTCAGACCAGCGTTGAAGTCCACGTGCTCCAGGGCGAGCGCGGCATGGTTCAGGGCAACAAGACCCTCGGCCGCTTCCAGCTTACCGGCATCGCGCCGGCACCGCGCGGCGTACCGCAGATCGAGGTCTCCTTTGACATCGACGCAAACGGCATCGTGCACGTCTCGGCAAAAGACCTCGGCACGGGCAACCAGCAGAACGTAACCCTCACCGCCTCCACCAACCTCAATGAGGACGAGATCAAGCGTGCGGTCAACGAAGCAGAGCGCTTTGCGGACGAAGACAAGCAGCGCAAGGAAGAGGTCGAGACCAGAAACCACGCGGACCAGCTGATCTACACCACGGAGCGTAGCCTCAAAGAGATGGGCGACAAGATCGACGCCTCTGGTAAAGATCAGATTGAGAAGGCGATTGCTGACGTCAAGAAGACGCTCGAAGGCGGCGACATTGAGATGATCAAGACCGCGACGGAGAAACTCAC
>JBDKRF010000193.1:0-9432 GCA_039683525.1 Clostridiaceae bacterium | reverse complement strand
GCGGGCGCACGGGGCTTGGCTATCGCGACACCGCGCAGGACGCGATGTGCATTCCGCACAGCAACCCCGGCAAGTGCCGTCAGCGCATCGTAGAGTTGCTCCGCGCGGAGACGCGGGCGGGCTATGGCCTGCACCTCTTCGAGCCGCGCTGGTTTGAGCCGGAACAGAAGCAGCAGAGCTTCCGCTCGCCGACCGTGATCCCCGTGCCGGATCGCGCGAGCATCGTACACGGAATCAAGGACGCGTGCTCGGACGACGCGCTTTGGCTCGTGGTCTCGGTAGCGCAGTATATCAAGGAGACGGGCGATTTTGCATTCGCGGATGAACTCGTGACCTATGCCGACGGCGGGGAGGAGAGCGTCTATGATCATCTACGGCGCATCCTGAACTTCTCCGCGGAGCAGGTGGGTCAAAACAGCATCTGCAAAGGCCTTCGCGCGGACTGGAACGATTGCCTGAATCTCGGCGGCGGCGAGAGTGCGATGGTGAGTTTTTTGCACTATTGGGCGCTGGATCACTTTGTTCCGCTCGCGGAAAAACTCGGCAGACCCGAAGACGCGGCGTACTATCGCGCGATGGCGGAGCACGTGAAGGATGTTTGCGAGCGTGTGCTCTGGGACGGCAGCTGGTATATCCGCGGCATCACGGCGGACAACCGCAAGATCGGAACGCATACCGACGCGGAAGGCAAAGTGCATCTCGAGAGCAACGCCTGGGCGGTGCTGTCCGGCGTCGCGTCCAAGGAGCGCGGGGAAAAGGCGTTGCGCGCCATTCAGGAATATCTCTATACGCCCTACGGCATCCTCCTCAATGCGCCGCCGTATACCAAGCCGGATGACGGCATCGGGTTCGTCACGCGTGTGTATCCGGGTCTCAAGGAAAACGGCGCGATTTTCTCGCACCCGAACCCCTGGGCTTGGGGGGCTGCCTGCGCACTGGGCGACGGCGAGGCCGCAATGTCGTTCTATGACGCATTGTGCCCGTATCACCAAAATGATAAAATTGAAGTGCGGCAATCGGAGCCCTATGTCTACTGCCAGTTCGTAGTGGGCAAGGCGCACACAGCGTACGGCCGCGCGCGGCATCCGTTCATGACGGGTTCTGCGGGCTGGTCCTACTATGCCGCGACGGAGTATATCCTTGGCATCAAGCCGGACTATGATTGCCTCATGGTCGATCCGTGCATTCCTGCGAATTGGAATGAGTTCTCCGCCACCCGCGTCTGGCGCAACACCACCTACGACATCCACGTGACAAACCCCAACGGCGTGACCTGCGGCGTTAAACGCATTCTGCTGGACGGCATCCCTGTGGCGCAGATTCCGCAGATACCAGCGGGCGCGCGGTGCCGCGTTGAAATAGAACTCGGTTAAGGTCGCATTTTTTGAGTAACACATGCAGGCTTCGGTTGTTTCCGGAGCCTGTATTCACTTCGAGCGAGTGGAGGAAAGAACTATGGTGGAGCGGACGAAGAAGGGCATCTCCCTCAAGCGCGGACTCATCGCGCTCATTGCCGTGTGCTGGGTACTTCCGGTGTTGCTGATTCTCACGCTGACCGGCTATTTCATCCGCAATAATCTGCAGATTCGCATCGATGAGACGATTGAAACCAGCGTCACCAACGCGATCGACCTGACGAAAGCAAACGTCGACTCCGCGCTGGCGGCTTCGCGCGCGGCGAGCTACGACAACGTCATCCAGCGCGCGTGGACGCAATATCAGAAGGACACGGACGGCGTCGCGCTCTACGGCAGCGTCACGGAGTATCTCTCCCAGCAATACTCCTACGATGAAAATTTTCGCGGCGTCATGCTCTACTTCGTGTCAAACCCGACGACCATCTATTATGCGAGCAATCGCTCCAACATGGGTAAGACCGACCCGATTCGCAACTACCGCGCCTATGCGCACGAAATTGCGCGAGAGCTATCAACGGAATCCAGCACGCGCGTGCGCTTTTTCGAGGCAAACGGCGTGCTCTACCTGCTGCGCAACATCGTCGACAGCGCGTTTCGACCCTATGCCGTGATCGTGATGGAGTGCAACGAGCGAGCACTGTTTGCTCCGCTGGACAACATCGTTTGGCTCAAGGACGCGAGTGTGGACTTTAGCGGCATCTCCCGCGTGATCGCGGGCGACGGCGTCCCGACGGAAGCGCATGATCAAGCTATGGCCGCCGATCCGCTCTACCCGATCGAGCGTACGCTCCGCACCTCGGACTACACGCTCTCGCTCTATGCGCGAGCGGACAGTACGCAGATCACCAACGAGCTGCCGAGCTCGATGCGCCTATTAATCATCGTGGTGATGATGGCAATCCCGCTGATGGCGTTTGTCATTTGGGCGTTTTATCGCTTTGTCACGGAGCCGCTGGCACGGCTGGTTGACGCCGCGCAGCATGTGAAAAACGGTGAGCGCGGCTACGAAATCGCACCGCTGCCCGAGAGTCAGGAGTTTCGATCACTTGCCGAGCACTTCAACAGCATGTCCGCCGAGCTCAAGACGCAGTTTGAGCAGAGCTATGAGGAACAGCTGGCCTTGCAGGATGCGCGCGTCAAGGCGCTGCAAAGCCAGATCAGCCCGCATTTTTTAAACAACACGCTGGAGATCATCAACTGGGAAGCGCGCATGGCAAACAACGAGAAGGCATGCCGCATGATCGAGGCACTGAGTACCATGCTGGATGCCGCGATGGCGCGCGGGGGCAGCTCCGTCGTCACCGTAACGGAGGAGCTTCGCTATGTGGATGCATACCTCTACATCCTTTCGGAGCGTTATGGTGAGCGCTTGCGCGTGGATAAACAGATCGACGAGTCGCTGCTGGAGCACATGGTCCCCCGGTTAATTCTGCAACCCATCGTGGAAAACGCCATGGAGCACGGCATCGAGAAGCGCGGCAACGGCGCGATCACGCTGCGCATTTTTGCGCAAAAGCATCTCTATTTAGAAGTGGAAAACGACGGTACCATGACGCAGCAGGACCGTGAGAACATCGCGCGCCTCCTGAGTTGGGACGGAACGAACGAAGGCGAGCAGAATAAGTTGGGACGCATCGGCATCCGAAATGTCAACCGACGCCTCAAGATTCTCTACGGTGAAGAGTTCGGACTTTCCATCGAGGAGATTGCGCCGGGCAGCATTCTGGCGCGCATCAAGCTGCCGCTGATGCAGGGGAATAAGAACGAAATTGTATGATGCAATTGACGAATATGTACGGAACGATTGCCTGTGCTTGGCATGCGTAGACAACATCGCAACCACGTGCAAAATACGACAACCGCGTGTCTTATTCGCGGGCATGCCTGCGACCTATAATGAGACCATCGAAGGCAAATCTGTTTTTGCATTTCTAACAAATCGATACGGAGGAAAGAGACCATGAAGAAAACCATAGCGCTCATTCTGGTTCTGGCAATGTGCCTGTCCGCGTTTGCGGCTTGCCAGCCGACCGCTCCCGCCACCGCAACGGAAGCGCCTGCCGCCACCGAAGCCGCTGCTGCAGCGACCGAAGCTCCCGCAACGGCGGAACCTGTTAGCCTGACGGTCGTCACCTCTTACGGCGGCGATGACGGCAACCGCGCCAACTATGAAGCAGCCCTCGCCGGCTACGAAGCCGCGACCGGCAACAAAGTGCTCGATGCTTCCGCCACGTCCAACGAAGAGTGGAAAGCCAAAGTCATGACCGACTTTGAAACCGGCACCGAGCCCGACGTACTCTTCTACTTCAACGGCAATGACTCCGACGCAATCGTCTCCGCGGGCAAAGTCGTCTCCCTGGACGAAATCCGCGCGGCGTATCCCGAATATGCGACCAACATGAAGGACGAGATGCTCGTTCCCTCCGCCGTGGACGGCAAGGTCTACAGCGTTCCGGTCAATGGTTACTGGGAAAGCATGTATGTCAACACCAAGGTTCTCGCAGCGGCTGGCGTGACCATGCCCGGCGCGGACTACACCTGGGATCAGTTCCTGCTCGACTGCCAGAAGATCAAGGATGCCGGCTTTGCACCGGTGGCCGTCTCCCTGCAGGAAGTGCCGCATTATTGGTTTGAGTTCTCCGTCTATAACAACGGCAACACTGGTAACCACCTCAACGTGCCCGCCGCCGCCAGCGACGAAACCGGCATGAAGTGGGCAAAAGGTCTCGAAGACATCAAGGCGCTCTACGACGCAGGCTATCTGCCCGAGAACACCCTGACCGCGACGGATGCAGAGACCGTTCAGCTCGTGGCGGACGGCCAAGCCGCGTTCCTGATCGACGGCAGCTGGAAGATCGGCTTCTTCCAGACCAACTGTGCCGATCACCTCGAAGACTTCGCGCTGACCTACGTGCCCGCCAAGGGCGAGAGAGCGGCCACCGACCTCATCGGCGGCATCTCCATGGGTTACTTCATCACCAAGAAGGCTTGGGACGATCCCGCCAAGCGTGAAGCCGCCGTCAAGTTCGTCGAGTTCATGACGAGCGACGAGCAGGTTTCCATCTTCTCTGTCACCGCCGTCACCGCGCTCAAGAACGGCGTTACCCCGGCGGACAACCTCGACAGCCTCCAGAAATCCGCAATCACGATGTGCGCAGGTGCCACCAGTGTGGTCGGCGCCGTGCAGGACAAGCTCACGGCGGAACAGCGCGGCGATCTCTTTGCCAACGTGAAGAACATCGTCACCGCCAAGATCACAGCCCCGGAAGCCATCGACTCCGCGCTCGCCAAATAAGGCAAACGCGAGAATCGTCTGAACCAAACAGGGGTCGACCGAGTGATCGGCCGACCCCTGACCAACTTTTTGAAATCAAGGCTTAGGCAACTGCATCAGCAATTGCCAAATACCCGGTCAAGAACCGGATCACGACGCACGGTTTGGCATCATCGAAGGCCGGAGCGGGCAGACGGAGGCACCTATGAATTCCATGATCTACAAGAAAAAAGCGCCGCTGTTGTTTTTTCTCCTGCCAGCGTTTTTGTTTTTGATCGTGTATCTCTATTATCCATTCATTCAAAACGTCATCAACAGCTTTCTCGCCATCAGCGGGCTCGGCACCAAAGCCGCGGGCGTCAACACTCCTTGGTACACGAACTATGTCGAGCTATGGAACGATCCCAACATGCGCGTTGCGGTGAAGAATACGCTTTTGCTCGTGCTTTGCACGCTGGTGTTTCAGGTGGGTACCGCGCTTGTGCTCGCGCTGATCGTCGATCGCATCCGCGTGGGGCAAAAGTTCTTTCGTACGCTGTACTTTTTCCCGATCGTGATCAGCGCAACCGCGCTGGGGTTGCTGTTTAACCTGATCTTTCTCTATAACGGCGGCATGCTCAACCAGCTATTGCAAAACCTCGGCATCACCACCGCAAACATCGACTGGAAGAACGAGAAGCACTATTTCTTTACGATGCTGCTGCCGGTGCTCTGGCAATATGTCGGGTTTTATTTTGTGATTCTCGTGACGGGTCTCAACAACATCTCCACCGATGTCTACGAGGCGGCAGAGCTGGACGGGGCGACGGGCTGGAAGCGCGTGCGGTTTATCACGCTGCCGCTTTTGCGAAACGTGATCTGCACCTGCCTGATTCTCGCGGTCACGGGTGCGCTGAAGGTATTCGACCTGCCGTGGGTGATGATGGGCGCGGGCATTCCGCTCGATCAGTCGTGGCTCACCGGCACGTATATGTATAACCAAACGTTTACGCGCGGAAACGTGGACTACGGCTCCGCCATCGCGGTGGTCATCGTGGTGTTGGGTGTGGTTCTGGCGCGAATCGCCAACCGCATCTTCAAAGAGAAAGAATACTGAGGGAGGAGACGATGATGAAAGAACAGCAAACAATCCGGAATCGCACTCCGATCTCAAAGGTGATTTCCTATGTGATACTCATCTTCTGGGCGATCACCACGGCGTATCCATTCCTGTGGGTCATCCTCAACTCCTTCCGCGTGCGCGGCGAGATTCGCTCGGACTCGTTCTCGATTCCGTGGCCGTGGACGGGGAGCTTTACGTTTGACAACTACATCACGGCAAACCAGCGCAGCGACTTTGCGGCGGGCTACACCAACAGCATCCTTATCTCCGTGGTGGTGACGCTGGTGGTCGTGCTGCTTGCGGGACTCTTTGCCTACGGCATGGTGCGCTATCGTTTTCGCGGGCAGAAGTTTGTGCACGGCTTGATCATCGCGGCGATGATGTTTCCGGTGTTCTCCACGATCATCCCCGTGTTTCGCATGGAGGTTATGTGGGGCATCGCGAGCACGCAGAACCGCTGGCTTTCGCTGCTCTCGACGATGTTGCCGCAAATTGCGGGCAACCTCGCCTTTGCCATCGTGGTGCTGATGGGCTTTATCCGCAGTGTGCCGATCGATCTGGAAGAGGCGGCTTACTTGGATGGCTGTAATGTGTTTCAGATCTATTTCAAGATCATCATCCCGGTCGCCAAGCCTTCGTTTGCAACGGTCGCGATCTTCTCCTTCCTCTGGTCGTACAACGACCTGTTTACGCAGACTTTCTTCCTGCGCTACCCGAAGGAAAAGACGATAACGCTCCTGATCAACGAGATCAGTTCGCAGGCGGGCGTCAACTACGGACTCATGGCGGCGTCCGTCGTCTTGGTCGTGGTTCCGGTGCTGATCGTCTACGTGCTGCTGCAAAAGAACATCATCAAGGGTCTGACCGTCGGCGCGGTCAAGGGCTGATGAAGCGCTGCCAAACAATCAGATTGTGTTATAATGATCGGGAAGGAGCATCCCGATGATTCGAGTGGTATTGATCGATGACGAAGCCATTATTCTCGAGGGCCTGAAAAAGGTCGTCGACTGGGTTGGCTTTGGCTCAGAGGTGGTCGCCACCGCGCAAAATGCCGCGAGCGGAGCCGAGATGATCCGCCGCTATCAGCCGCAGATCGTGTTTACCGACATCAAGATGCCGGATCAGGACGGGCTCACCATGCTCGCGGGGCTCAAGAGCGAATTTCCCGCGATGGAGGTCACGGTGCTGACCGGCTATCGCGACTTTACCTATGCGCAGGAGGCGATTCGCCTCGGTGTGACAAGGTTGCTGCTCAAACCTTCCAAGATGGACGAAATCAACGAAGCCATGCGCGCGATGACCGAAAACCTCCGCGTGGCAGGGCTGACGAAGGAAGAAACTGTGGAGGAAGCGCAGCCCGCGGGCAGTTTTCTCGTGCGCGAGGCGGTGCAGTTCATGGAGCAGCGCTTTGCGGACAAGATCACACTGCAGGACGTTGCCGACCACTGCTATGTATCCCAGTGGCACCTGAGTAAACTCCTCAACCGCCATCTGGAGAAGAGCTTTTACGACCTGCTCAACGAGATTCGCATCAAACGGGCGCAGCAGCTGCTCACCGACCCGAAGCTGAAGATCGGCGATATCGGCGAGCGCGTGGGCTACTGTGACCCTGGCCACTTTGCGCGTACGTTTAAGAAGATTACGGGCATGAGCGCGTATGAATACAGAAATCAAAAAGGGTAACGTGTTCCTACAGAATTGAATTGGATGACAAGGAGAATGATCGAAACGGATCATTCTCGTTTTACGAAAGGGTACTTCTTATGATTTGTTTCGGAACCGGCGGCTGGCGCGCCGAGATCGGCAAAGACTTCTACATGGCAAATATCCAGCGCGTGGCGCAGGGGCTGGCGAACACGCTCAGAGCGGACGGCAAGACGGATCAACCCGTCGTGATCGGCTATGACCGCCGCTTTCTCTCCGCAGAAGCAGCAACATGGATGGCGGAGGTGCTCGCGGCAAACGGCATTCACGTCTGGTTCATGCACCGCAGCGTCCCGACGCCGCTCGTGATGTACCTCGTCAAGCAGCACAAGCTCTACCGCGGCGTCGAGATTACGGCCTCGCATAACCCAAGCAACTATAACGGCATCAAGATCATCGTGGAGGAAGGGCGTGATGCGCCTTCTGACGTCACCGAGCGGCTGGAGCGCGAGATCAACGCGCTTGTGGACGTGCAGGCCCTCCCCATGCGGGAGGCGGAGGAACAGGGGATCGTCACCTACCTGAGGAACCCGTTTAACGGTTTTCTTGACGCGGTACTCTCCGTGATCGACACGGAAGCCATCCGCGCGCGCGGGCCGAGAATCCTCTTTGACTCCATGCACGGCTCGTCCACCTATCCGCTCACTGTCATCCTCAACACCGCGCGCTGCACGGTGGATCAGATTCACGGCGATAAGGACGCCTACTTCGGCGGCATGATGCCCGCGCCTACCGAGGACACGATGCATGAGCTGAGAAACCGTGTCGTCTACGGGAAATACGACCTCGGCATCGCGGTGGATGGCGACGGCGACCGTCTAGGTATCATCGACGGCACAGGCCGCTACATCAGCGCAAACGAAATCCTTGTTCTGCTGTATACCTATCTGCACGAGTACAAGGGCTGGAAAGGCCCCGCCGTGCGCAACATGTCCACCACGCACCTTCTGGATCGCGTTGCGGAATCGTTCGGCGAAACCTGCTACGAGGTGCCGGTCGGGTTCAAGCACATCTCCTCGAAGATCGACGAGGTGGACGCGGTACTCGGCGGCGAGTCCTCCGGCGGATTGACCGTGCGCGGGCATATCCACGGCAAGGACTCGGTCTATTCCTCCGCGCTGTTTGTGGAGATGATCTGCAAGACCGGCAAGCACCCCAGCGAGATGATCGCCGAGATTTCGCAGAAATTCGGCACTTACATCATGAAGGAGAGCAATATCGCCTTTTCTGCGCCGCAGCGCGAGCAACTGACGCACACGATCTTCACCGACTGCGTGCTGCCGAAGTTTGTCGTGGAGCCGGTTCGCATCAGCTATCTCGATGGCTGCAAGGTCTATTTTGCGGACGATTCGTTCGTCGTGTGCCGCTTTTCGGGTACGGAGCCGCTGCTTCGTATCTTTGCCGAAGGGCATAGTGAGGCGCAGGCGCTCTCCTACATCGCAGCATGGAAAGAGCTGCTGCACCTATAAGACAAAACAGGAAAAATCAAACAACATAGCCCCGCCGGAGGAGACTTCGCGGGGCTTTTTCTGATCTCATGGCAAAACACGCTTGGATCGGGGGGTAATAGCGGGAAACGTAGGGAAATGTTGCCGCATTGACACGAACGAATGATTGACGGGCGATCGGGCTGGACACTACAATGGACATAGATAGACATTTGCGGCATCTATGATTATTTTTGAATGAAACGTGCAGAAATACACCGGTTCCGCGGGACAAAACACGCTATATTATGATACGGTGAGAAGTGAGGGTACCACATGAAAAACGTCGTCATCACAGGCAGCACACGCGGCATCGGTCTTGCTATGGCAATGGAGTTTCTCAAGGCGGACTGCAAGGTAACGCTTTCCGGCAGGGCCGTGTGCCTGCGGCAAGAGCTGGTGCAGGCGTTGCAACCGTTTCAGGAGCGGTATCAATACGTTCCGTGT
>JBDKRF010000192.1:0-2962 GCA_039683525.1 Clostridiaceae bacterium | reverse complement strand
GCAGCAAAGCCGGCGCATTGGCGACGATCGAAAAAGCGAAGGGCGGTAGCGTTCCCGCGCTGCTGTGGGAGATTTCACCGCAGGATGAAGCTGCGCTCGACCGCTGGATCGGTGTGCCGGAGCTGTACCGGAAAACGGCGATCAAAGTGCGCCGCGACGGTACTTTGGCAGATGCGCTCATCTACATCCTGAACAGCGGCAAGCCACAGAACAAGCCGAGCGCTTTCTATTACAGCACGCTGTTAGAAGGGTACATAGCAGCGGGGTTTGATACGACGATTCTGAAATCGGCAGTACAGGAAGGCGATCAGGACGCATCGGGCGCATAAATCGTCACAACGCCGTGTCGCGCAACGTCGCCGCCACTGAGCGGTTCAATAGGAGGATGGGGCGGTTGCCCCAACGGAGCAAGATAACCAAACTAAGCCGGACACGGAGGCTCACGCGGGCCTCCGTGTTTGCTTAGTGATGAAGGTTGCTACTTTTGCAGCATGACGAAAAAGATTCCTGCGACTCCAATGACAAGCCCGATGATGAGCATGACCAAATCAGCCTTATTGCTGGTTCCGATTGTATTGACATCGTCGGGCTTTTGCGGGTTATACAGAATGGGTAGAATCTGACCGATGTGATATGTGTCCGAATGATATGCTTTGGTGTACTTTCGCGTGTACGTTGTTCCATCGATAACATATGAGATTGTGGGGAGATATTCTCTCGTTATGATGCCATTTCTCCGACGGACAAGTTCCTTGATTTCAACCACATCGGCATTCGCTTCTGCGGTGCAATGTTTCGTTTTGATAGCGCGTCGGATCATGTTGATGGAAGTAACAAGCACAAAAGCGAATGCAACGATCCATAGAACAATGGCGATGAACATACAAGACGCTCCTTTCAAAATCGGTTGAGTATCCTTTTCACATAGAGAACCAAACGCAGAACACAATATCATTATATTCTTTCTCATGATTATCGCAATGTATCACGACACATCAAAACTAAGCGAAGAAATCCATGGAGGCGGTGATGTTACGAAAACTGAAGAAGTACACGCCGACTCCGTTCAAAGCGAAGGATTCGGTGTACGACAAACTGGCTGCCGATCATGCTGTGGCTTTTATCGAATGTCTTTCTCACACGAAGGGTACATGGGCAGGCAAGCCTTTTCTGCTTATCGACTGGCAGGAGCAGATCATCCGTGATGTGTTTGGCACACTGAAACCCAGTGGGTATCGGCAATTCAACACAGCATATATCGAAATTCCAAAGAAGAATGGAAAAAGCGAACTTGCTGCAGCGATCGCACTGCTCTTGACCTGCGGCGACAATGAAGAGCGCGCGGAAGTGTACGGGTGTGCAGCCGACCGACAGCAGGCATCGATCGTGTTCGAAGTCGCCAAAGATATGGTCACCATGTGCCCTGCGCTGGCGAAGCGGGTGAAAATTCTTGCATCACAGAAGCGGCTCGTGTACCTGCCGACCGGAAGTTATTATCAGGTGCTCAGCGCGGATGTCGCCAACAAGCACGGTTTCAACACACACGGTGTCATTTTCGACGAACTGCACACCCAGCCGAACCGCAAACTCTTTGATGTTATGACCAAAGGCAGTGGCGACGCGCGCATGCAACCTTTGTATTTCCTGATCACCACGGCGGGCGACAACACCAACTCCATCTGCTGGGAAGTGCATTCGAAAGCAAAGGATATCCTCGACGGTAGAAAGACGGACCCTACGTTCTACCCTGTGATCTACGGCACCGAAGAGAACGACTCCTGGACGGATCCCAAAGTGTGGAAGAAAGCGAATCCGTCGCTCGGGATCACGGTGGGGATCGACAAGGTCAAAGCCGCTTGTGAAAGCGCGCAGCAGAACCCCGCTGAAGAGAACGCGTTTCGTCAGCTTCGTTTGAACCAGTGGGTCAAACAGGCTATCCGCTGGATGTCGATGGACGTTTGGGACAAATGCGCGTTTCCGGTTGACCCCGAAACGCTCAAAGGGCGGGTTTGCTACGGCGGCCTCGACCTTTCGTCCAGTACGGATATCACAGCATTCGTACTGGTATTCCCACCGCTAGATGATGACGATAAATACTTTATCCTTCCGTTCTTTTGGATCCCGGAGGATAACATCGATTTGCGCGTGCGGCGCGATCATGTTAACTACGACCTGTGGCAGAAGCAGGGGTTCCTGCTGACGACCGAAAGCAACGTTGTGCATTACGGGTTTATCGAGACGTTCATTGAACAGCTCGGCAAAGTGTACAACATCCGCGAGATCGCGTTTGATCGTTGGGGTGCGGTTCAGATGGTACAAAACCTCGAAGGTATGGGATTCACGGTCGTTCCGTTTGGCCAGGGGTTCAAGGACATGTCCCCGCCGACGAAGGAACTCATGAAGCTGACGCTGGAGCAGAGGATCGCGCACGGCGGTCAGCCGGTTTTGCGCTGGATGATGGACAACATCTACATTCGTACGGATCCCGCGGGGAACATTAAACCGGACAAAGAATAAAGCACCGAGAAGATCGACGGTGCTGTTGCAACAATCATGGCGATGGATCGGGCGTTACGGAACGGTAGCGGAGAGAGCACCAGCGTTTACGACGGCCGAGGATTACTTGTGTTTTAGAAAAGGCACATCCGGTTAAGGATGTGCCTTTGAAATTACCTGTTGCTTCTGAAGCAATCGCTGCACAGGATCGGTCGGTCGGTACGGGGCTGGAAGGGAACCTGGCAGGCTTTGCCGCATTCCGAGCAAACTGCGTCATACATCTGGCGCGGCGCGTTGTCGCGGTATCCGCCATCGCGGGAACCGCCTCTGGGTGCGCCTTTACGAGCGACGCGGCAGGATTTGCAACGCTGCGGTTCGTTCGTAAAACCTTTTTCGGCGAAAAACTCTTGCTCGTTGGCAGTAAAGGTGAATTCTTGTCCGCAATCTTTGCAGACGATGGTCTTGT
>JBDKRF010000191.1:0-4998 GCA_039683525.1 Clostridiaceae bacterium | reverse complement strand
CCGCCTTGGGCACCACGCTTTTCTTCATGACGCCGATGAGCTTAAAGTAGATATCGCTCATGGAAACGACGTAATCCACGTGGCTCTTTTCGCCCAGAAATCCGTTCTTCACGTAGCTGGCTTTCGCCGGGCACGGGGAGATGAATACGATTGCGATATCCTCCGGCTTGAGTTCCGGATGCTTTTGCAGTGCTTCCTCGCGCGCCATCTTGCCCGCAAGCTCGATGGGCGGCATCATGGGAATCACGTGATCGCAAAGATAGGGGAACCGCAGCGTGATCAAACGCACGACAACGGGGCAGGCGGAGTTGATCACCGGATAGCTGACGTTTTCTTCGCGCATATAGCGGCGCGTATACTCGGTCACGATCTCCGCGGCGCGGGCCACCTCAAACACATCGTCAAAGCCGATGTCGAGAAGCCCTTGCAGCACGTAGTCCACATCGTCCAAATCCACAAACTGACCGTAGAACGAAGGCGCGGGCAGTGCAATGCGATACTTCTTTGCGTCGATGTCCTCATAGCGGTCAAAGGTCGCCTTTTTCGCCTGATACGGACAGCGGCGGATGCACTCGCCGCAGTCAATGCAAACATCCGAATTGATCACCGCGCGGCCATCGCGAATGCGGATGGCTTCGGTCGGGCAACGCTTGAGGCAGTTCGTGCAACCCTTGCATTTTTCAAGGTCGAGCGAAACCGAATGCTTGTATTGCTTCATGCGCGCGTTCTTCGCCTTTCCGCAAGCCTGCACCATCGGCTCCGTTGCCACGGGACAGCCTGCGTTTTTCTCCGGCGCGCGGGCGAAAGATGCCCTCCTAGCGCCTGTGTTGTCGGCAAAATGATGATCGGAATATTTGCCAGAATCGAAATGCTTTATGTTGCTGATGCTGCCGGTTTTCCGGCCCCGAAATAAACCTTCATCGTCACCGTCGTGCCCTTGCCGAGCACAGTGTCGATCTTCATCTCGTCGGTATAACGCTTCATGTTCGGTAAGCCCATGCCGGCGCCGAACCCCAGCGCGCGGATATTGTCAGGCGCGGTGGAGTAGCCCTCTTGCATCGCAAGGTCGATATCCGGAATGCCCGGGCCGGAGTCCGCAAGGATAATCGTGATGCAGTCCTTGTCGACATACACGTCGGCGTTGCCGCCGCGCGCATGCACAACCATATTGATCTCACCTTCGTACATTGCGATGGATACGCGGCGGATGGTCTCGGCATCAAAGCCGAGCTGCCGAAGCTTTCGCTTGACCTCGACTGACGCGGCGCCCGCAGAGGTGAAGTTATCTCCGTCTACCTCGTAATGAAACCGAAGCGCCTCAGCCATGGACGCAGGCCTCGTTGCCCAAGCCGCTTGCGTAGAGCCTTCCGCAGGCTTCATACATACGGCTCTCGCTTGCGAGCACTGCGATGTGGTGCTCCTTTGCGAGATCCAGCATCTCCGTCGACGGGCGTTTGTTGCGAACAAACACGATGCAGCGCATGTCCATCATCATGGCGGTTCGGATGACCTGCGGATTGACTAAGCCCGTGACCAGCACGCCCTGATCTTTCACATAGGCGAGCACGTCGCTCATCATGTCGCTTCCGCAAGCGCTCTGCACCTCTTCTTCGAGCAGATCGTCTCCGCAGAGAACATCCGCGCCGAGCAGTGATGCGATTTCACGAATCTTCATTCGGTTTCGTCCCTTCGTTCCGGTTCCATCGGGCGAGTATTGGTGAGAAAGCGGGTTGAGTGTTGTCAGTTATACTTGCCGAGAATGCCCTTGATGTCCGCGGGAACAAGACGGCCGTAAACGTCCTCATCCACCACGATGACCGGAGCCAGGCCGCAGCAGCCGAGGCAACGGGTCGCTTCCAGCGTGAATACGCCGTCCGCGGTGGTGCCGCCGGCTTTCACGCCAAGCTGCTTTTCGAGCTCTTCGAGGATATTCTGCGCGCCTTTGACGTAGCAAGCCGTACCGAGGCAGACAGCAACGCGGTGTTTTCCCGTGGGGTTTAACGAAAACTGCCCGTAAAACGTGGCAACCTGATAGACTTCCTCAAGCGAAAGGCTAAGACCTTCTGCAATCTTGGTTTGCACTTCGATGGGCAGATAACCGTATAGCTCCTGCGCCTGCTGGAGCACGGGCATCAATGCGCCCGGAACGTCCTTGTTGTCCGCGATGATCTTTAACAGCTGTTTTTCCTGCTCCTGCGTCCCGCGAAAGGGAACGACAGTTTTCTGCTTTGCCATAATCTTCCTCCTCGGTGTGATTCAAAACCCGGTCTATACCCGGTATAAGCAAGGTGAATTATACCATAGCAATATTATTTAGGAAAGCTGAAAATCGATTTTCGACCTGAAATCCGTCTTGTTTTATCGATTTTCTTGTATTTATTCGCACCTTTGACAGACATTGCCCACGCGCCTATAATAGAGATGCAGTTCACGCAAGGGTTCGTTTTTTCATGACGCGAACTGCCCGTTTTCCACCGCGAACCATTTGTATCGACAACCGCAGCCGACCGACACGCATATAACGCGTTGATCACAGGCGGTAAAACCGAAAGGAGACCTCCCTTTTTTATGCGAATACTCGTAACTGGCGGCGCCGGATACATCGGCAGCCATACCGTATTAGAACTACTCGATGCGGGCTATGACGTTCTCATCGCCGATAATTTCGTCAACAGCAAGCCCGCAGCGCTCGCGCGCCTTCGCAAATTGGCTTCCAAGTCGTTTGACTTCGAAGAGGTTGACCTGACGGATGCCGCGAAGACCGACGCGCTCTTTACGCGCTATTCCATCGACGCGGTGATCCACTTTGCGGGCCTGAAAGCGGTCGGCGAGAGCGTTCAGATGCCGCTGGAATACTATCGAAACAACCTCACCTCCACATTGAATCTTTTACTTTCAATGAAGAAACACGGCGTCGAGCGCTTTGTGTTTTCCAGCAGCGCGACGGTATACGGAGACCCTGTCAGCGTGCCGATCCACGAGGACTTCGCGCTCTCGGCAACAAACCCCTACGGCAGAACCAAGCTGATGATCGAGGAAATGCTGCGCGATGTCTCGCTTGCGGAGCCTGAACTTCGCATCTGCCTGCTCAGGTACTTCAATCCGGTTGGCGCGCACATCTCCGGCCAGATCGGCGAAGACCCGAACGGAATTCCGAACAACCTTATGCCGTATATCGCGCAGGTTGCGGTGGGCAAGCTCCCAGCGCTGCGCGTCTTTGGCAGCGATTACCCGACCCACGACGGCACGGGCGTGCGTGACTACATACACGTGGTCGATCTCGCCAAGGGGCACGTTGCCGCACTGAAAAAACTCGAAAGCGGCGCGGGCGTATACACCTACAATCTTGGCACCGGCGTGGGCTACTCCGTGCTGGACGTGCTGCATGCCTTTGAAAAAGCCTGCGGCAAAACGCTTGCCTATGAGCTGGTCGGTCGCAGAGCGGGCGACATCGCCGCCTGCTATGCTGATCCCGAGAAGGCGGCTCTCGAGCTCGGCTGGCGCGCAGAGTTCGGCATCGAGCGCATGTGCGCGGATGCCTGGCGCTGGCAGTCGCAGAATCCAAACGGGTTCGAAGGCTGATTTATCGTTTCAATTTGACGTTTTCACGCTTCTTTGAGAGATGTGTTTCCCTAAACCCGCGGTTTGGGTTACAATAAAATAGTAAAATATGAATCAGTATTCAAGGAGATTCGTTATGCAGAAACCGACTCTCGTCGTCATGGCTGCCGGAATGGGCAGCCGCTATGGCGGACTCAAGCAGATTGACCCCGTCGGTCGCCACGGCGAAATCATCATGGACTACTCGCTCTATGATGCGCTGGAAGCGGGTTTCAAAAAGGTCGTCTTCATCATCAACCACAAGATCGAGAAGGACTTCTATGATGTCATCGGCCGCAGAGCCGAGAAGCACATGGAAGTGCGCTACGTCTTTCAGCAGCCGGATGCCATGCTGCCCGCGGGATTTTCCGTGCCGGCAGACCGTGTGAAGCCCTGGGGCACCGCACATGCGCTGCTCTGCTGCAAGAACGACGTCAACGAGCCCTTCGCCGCGATCAATGCGGACGATTACTATGGCAAGCGCGCCTTCTCTGTTTTGTTTGATTATCTCAAGAACGCGAAAGACGGCGACAAAGCCGACTTCTCGATGGTGGGGTATCATGCGAAGAACACGCTGACCGATCACGGCTCGGTTGCCCGCGGTGTCTGCGAAGTGGACAAAAACGGCGAGCTCGTCAACATCGTCGAGCGACTGAAAATCTTCAAAACACCCGACGGACCCGCCTACACCGAGGATGACGGACAAACGTTTGTGCATTTCCCCGAAGACAACCTCGTTTCGATGAACTTCTTCGGCTTTACGCCCTCGCTGTTTCCCGCGCTGGAGGCACGTTTCCCCGAATTCCTCACCGAAGCAATGGAAAAGAACCCGCTCAAGGGCGAGTTCCTGATTCCGCAGGAAGTTGGACGTATGCTGCAGGCAGGGAAAGCAAGCGTTCGCGTGCTCAGTTCGCCGGATCACTGGTACGGTGTCACCTACCGCGAGGACAAGCCCGAGGTGATGAAAGCGCTGAGCGACCTCACCGACGCGGGCGCGTATCCCAACAAGAAACTGCTGGACTAAAAAACAACGGGTGCGGCTCATGCCGCACCCGCTATCTTTTCTTCCGAACCCGCGCCTCCCGAGCGCAGATTCCGTTCGTCCATGAAACCAAAGGTGTTAGCCCGCGTTACCTGCGGAAGCTACGTTGCCGCCTGAAGCGACATTGCCATAGGATGCAATCGCGTTGCCGTTGGATGCGGCCTTCGGGCCACACGCCGTGAAGAAGAATACGCTCATCATGACCATCGCAAAAAGAAGAATGCTTTTTTTCATGTTCTTACCCTCCAAATGTCTTGTTTTACTAAGTGCTTGCTTTTGTGCTTGTGTTCTGTAACGCTTGCTTTTCTTACGCACTAAGTGTACTATATGTGTTAGTACGCCTGTATGATAATCGA
>JBDKRF010000190.1:0-2357 GCA_039683525.1 Clostridiaceae bacterium | reverse complement strand
TCCGTCCGCGACGCCGCCGCCGAAGCGGCGAAAGCCTGCGGTGTGCCGAAGAAAGAGGCTTATGCAAAAGCGCTGGAGTTAACCAAAACCTCCTTTTCTTAAAAGAAAAGGAGGCAAAAGAACTTCTCTTATTAGAGTTCCTAAACAGGGAGCTCTTTTTTTATCCCGCAAAGCCTCTTGCAAGGTTAAAAGTATGCATCACCGAGTTCCAGTCGATGCAGAGGAACGCCGCGTACCAATACACCAGCGCAAACGCGCCGATGCGCAGGAAAGGCGTTTTCTCGCGATAGACGCGCACGACGCCAACCACCGCGAGGAACACAAAGTAAATCATCAGCCACAGCGGCAGCACGCGGCGAATCGTCAACCCGTACGCTCCGACATACAGCAGCATGCGCCAGGCCGCGGAGGCGAGGACGATCAGGCTCGCCGCGATGAGCAGCGTTTGCAGTGCCTTGATCGCGCGCCCAGGTTCGCTCTTGCTCAGGCTCAGCCCAAGGAGCGTAAAGTTGATCAGCGTGACCGCGACAAATTGCCCGAAGCCATCCCGCGCGTACTCACTGTAGGTCAGGTCGACGGGCAGCGTGCCGCCAAAGAGATAGGTAAACTGCACGTAGGTAAACAGCGCATAGGCTGCCAGCAGCAGGATCATCACCACACCGGGGCCCGCGAACTTCCAGTTCTGGCGAACGGACATCAAGTCCGCATCCGACTTGCCCCAGGTGAGGTTGTAAAACAACGAGTAGATGAGCATGCTTGCCACGAACACAACCACCACGCGCCAGAACCACTCCCAGAGGTTGATGCTCTCGATCCATTTGCCGAGCAGGCGGTTCATACCCGCGTCCGCACTTGCAAGCAACGCTAGCACGACGATCATCAGCGGTAGGCCGATTGCAAAGCCGATCCAGCCGTGCCGCTTGGTGGCGTTGTCTTTGCCGCCCAGTACGCCTGCATACGCGCGGAAGTACGCGCCAATGGCAGTAAAGGGTTTCACAAACACCGCGCGCAAAACGCCGAGTGCCGCCTTACCCTCGCGCTTATACGAGATCTCCTGCGTCGTGAACACGCCGATGGTCAGGAGCAGCGCGGGAATTGCGAGCGAGGAAAAGCCCAAAAGTTCGTAGTTCATGTAGTCAAACATGAGGATTCCGCTGAGCACCAGCGTCGGCACGATGAGAGCTATCACGGTCTTGTTCGCGATGACGCGCTTCCAGTTGAACGCGACGAATACCGCCAGCGTTACGAGCCAGAACGCGGAGTAGAGCGCGTAGTAGTCCAGCTCCATCCAAAGCTCGCATGCCACGCCGATCAGAATTGCGCCGCCTAGCAACCAGAGCTGCGACCGCTTCATCGGCGCGTGTTTTTCAGCGCTCTGCGCATTAGCCGAGATCGGATTCTGTTCCATCGGGTTCTTCTCCTTTCACATACACGAGGATATCCCCTGCTTCGCATTCCAGAACCTCGCAGAGACAGCTGAGCGTACTAAAGCGAATCGCCCTGCATTTGTTATTTTTGAGAATCGAGAGGTTCGCCAGTGAAATATCCATGCGCTTCGCCAGCTCGTTGAGGCTGATCTTGCGCTTTGCCATCATGACATCCAGATTGACTTGAATCATACCACTACCCCGCTAGACCGTCAGGTCGTTTTCGAGCTTGAACGCAACCGCCAACGCAAACACGCGGCTGAGCACCAGCGAAAACAACCCGCACATGGCGACCGGCAGAGCCGCGATCACCGCGAGCGGCACCGGGTGGAGAAACAGCGTACAAAGCCCAAGCAGCGCGATCACCAGCGCGACAAGACCCATACGCCGGAGCGCATTGACGTTTTTCTGCACGAAGGGATCGCGATCCAGCGTACCCATCATGCAAAACAGCGTGAACGCGATGTATTCCCCGCCGAGAATACAAAGGGACGCGATGACGCCGGAGAGAACGGCAAACGATTCGGGCTTGCCTTCCCGCCGGAAGAAATCGACCACGATAGGCATTTCCACCGCATAGATGTCGATCAGAAGTGCGATGCCCACCAGCATGCCGAGCACGATGCAGGCCTGCACAAATCGATTCAAGAAACGACTGTTTTGTTTCATCAACTTTCATTGCCTCCTGATGTTGAGTTCATTTTTTGGATTGTCGTTGATTCTGGGCTTTCTTGCGCAAAAAAGAATAGACCATCGTCTTTCCTGACGATAGTCTATCGCTGTATTTATCGTTTGTCAATAAATATTTATCGTTTTGCTGTTATCTGGTACGGAATACCGTGCACTTTCCTGTGCCGTTGAGCAAATCCTGTATCCGCTGCTGCGCGTTTGCGATGTATACCGTTGTGCCCTCGCGAATCGGCTGCTTGA
>JBDKRF010000189.1:0-3808 GCA_039683525.1 Clostridiaceae bacterium | reverse complement strand
TTGGTACGCATCAACGATGGCGTTTACGACCGAAATCATCAGATCTGAGCGATCCGCCATCCACTCGTAACAAGCATCCGCGTCGAACGGTGCAGGGTGGCCGTCGCCGCCGGGAATCAGGTCGAGTTCCTTTACGCCATCCCATCCGACAATAAATCGAATTAGATGCTCAGTTGTCTTGACCTTGTTAAATTCCATCATGTCCACGTCAGTCGGCCGGCGGATGGTGAATATATAACCACCCGCCGAAACCTGACTTTCACGCGACTTGCGGATTTTGTCTGCAAGTACGCTCATGGAGTAGCTCGCGTAGTACGACGGGGAGCCATTCATGGTGATGACTGCGGAGGTCGTCACCTTGTCTTGAGCCGAACCGCCTGGAAGCAGAGACGCCCCGACGTAACCCGCGAAGACCATTATTTGCCCGCCCGTGCCGAACGTGAATTTGAACGCCAGGATGCCTTGCGCGTCACCCGCCGCTTTCATCGCCAATAGGCCAGCGTTAGACACGTCCCATATGTTCTCGAAGGTGTATGTCGCCGGATTCGACAGTCCGGGGATCTGTGTCTTCGTATTGCCGTGAATCGTGGTCGTGTCAATGAAGTCGAAGTCGCCGCCCGAACTGGAAATGCTGGTCGCCGTGGTGATCGACGTTCCAAAGGTGATCTTGTTGCACTTGCCGCTTGAGAACGTATCGAATGCGGTCGTATCGATTCCTTCGAGCGTGAATGCCGTGCCGGAAACGGTCTTGATTCGCGCCACACGGCTATCAAGTTGGAACATGCCATGCACGGTAAGGAAAACGAAGTCGCCTGCCGCATAGGTATTCGTCGCCGTAACGACCCCCTCTGCCGCTTTGGTGATGTTGGTAATCGTTACGTCAGCAGCGAGAGCCGATTGCATCGCAACGGCGACGTTTGACCATTTACGAACTGTTGCCATGTGTGTTACTCCTTCGACGGGCAAAAAAAAGCCCTCGGAAAGAGGGCGAAAAAAAACCCGCCGAAGCGGGTCTTATCGGGTGAAGCTCGGTTACTGCTCTAAAATCTCAACTTCAATGATTGAGGCGTATAAATCCGTTTCCGGGTCATAACCGGAGTTCTTGCCCATCGGGAACATCCCGGAGGCGATCAATGCGGCCTCGGCTTGTGTCCCGGCTGCGTCAGCTTCGGTGCGGGTATTGCCCCAACATCCGATTTGTAGGGAAACGTCAGCGCCGAAGTAGTGACCGCTGATGCTGCGGATTGGATTCGTGGATTCACGCGAGAACACCACAGCCGGGTAGATGGTTTTCTCCGGGAGAACATCTGGGTAAATCCGCGTCGATACGATGGCGGCCAGCCCAGCGTGACCGGATAGCGCCGCGTAAACTTCGGTTTCAGCGCTCATCGTTTGGCCTTGTTGTTAAGTTTTTCGATCTGCGGTATAACGGAATCCATGAATGTTTTGATGGCTTCGTTTCCTTTGTTTTCAGCGGCTGGACTAAGGAACGGTCGCGCCTTCATCTTCTTTGTTCCGAACTCTTGAAATCGCCAATAAAATGGATCATTCGGATTCTTCGCCCCGGCTTTTCCAAGCGCCTTTTGACGGCTGCCGCGCAACGGGCGGACGTTGATAAACACGCCCTCGTTACCGGCTTGTCGTGCGAACTTTGAAGCACGAACCGCGATTGCCTTCTTAACCGTTCCCGGCTTCCGTGTCTTGGTCGGAGCAGAGAGAACCGGCGCGGCCTGTTTCGCTTCCTTGCTGATAACCTGACCGGCCTTGCGCAGCGCAGACCGTACCGCCTTAGTTCGGATCTGCTTCGTCGCCTCGGCTAATGCCTTGTTTAGCGCATCAACGCCTTCAAGCTTGACGGTTACGCCATCAGCCATCGCGGATACCCGCTACACACATCAATTCAAGCGTACGGCTTGCAGAATTAACGTTGATTGGTTCCGCGACAATATCGAGCACCGACGAACCAAAAATAACGCGCATTGCTCGCGTTATCGTGTCCGTATAGCGTAGCGTTACGCGATAATCCGCAGCGCCTTGCATCTGTGCCGCCGCGAAGAACTCCCGGCCCCGAATCGGCGCGACTTCGGCCCATAGCTCTTTATGCGTCGTCCACGTAATTATTTCTTCGCCGTTCGCGGCGCGAGTGACTGACTTTTCTTGGATAGTCACCCGCTTGTTTAGTCGCATTGCGAGGCTCATGCGTACACCTTGTATCGGTCAAGCAGCCCGTCAAGAAACGAACTCTGTACGGTGTCTTTTTCTACCCTGATTGCCGGGTCGTACTGCTCCACAAGCCGTGCAATGATGTAGAGCTTGATGCCTCTCGGAACGCTCGTGTCAGTCGCCCCGTATCCTGCAACCACATCCACATTGACCGCATTGATCCGGTCGTAAGTCGCCGGCCATGCCTTGCCGACACCTGGAACCGCATACCCCGGTTCGCTTACGGAATCGACAATGTAATCAGCCGGGTCAAGCGTCTGCTCTATTCCTGACTCGTCAATGTATTTCACCGTGACCGACGATACCGGAACCGGTAATTCAATCGAATCCGGGAACGAATCCAACGTAACCCGCCAAGTCTGGTTGATGAACGACCGCCCGGTTACGTGTTCGGCGTGCGCAGTAATTCCGTGCAACCACGCCTCAATTAACGAATCCTGTTCGTTTCCGTCAATTCTCAGGTTAAGTTTTGCCTCGGCAAGCGATACCGCAAGCGCCACGGGAGGCGTTATTAGTCGGGTTGGCATACTTTCCTTAGGGCGTAAAAAAAGCGCCCGGAGGCGCTTCTGTGTGCGTTTTGTCTAGTGTCTTGTGGTGTTTTGTTGTCTGTTTCTTGTGGTGCGATTCTCTTTTTGCCTCACGGACTCGGATTGCGTTGTCCGTTCATGTTGCTCGATAAACAACCGGGTTGTTTCGGCCTGCATCGCTCGTTCTGTTACATCCGGTTCTGGCCTGCTTCCTGCCGCCGATATAAGTCGCAGCGTGTTGTACTGCTCTCGACGATAGCCGTCTCCATCATTTGCGCTTGATAGTGTTTCGTTTCCGAATTGCCACGAATTCGGGCTAAACGATTTCTCAGAAAATGCGCTATGGATAAACACCAACGCCTCGCCATGGATTCAACTCGCTGCCGTCGCCGACAACCGGAGCGCCGTTCATCAATTTCGTATCCACCGGAATCGTCGTCCCTTGCAGCGCGGCGAGGACAGCAGCGGCGATCTGTTCGGTCGTCGGAATCATTAGATGCTCCTGCATGTAGGCCACCAAAAAAGCGAGTTCGTCGTCGGAAAATGGGGCCCAGTACGCCGCCTTGAATTGCGCTCTGCCGCTTTGCCAGGCCGGGACGAACTGCGCCTTCATCATCATGTGAGGCTATCCTCGTTTGACAGGGCGAGGCCAAGCCGCTCCAGCGCCGCGTTGGGCGGCTGTGCGGAGACATCGACGGCGGAAAACAGTCGCACGATGTCGTCGTAACTCACTGCCATCCCGGCGTCGTGCGCGAGCGTGCAGACGTGATCGGGATGACCGGCGAGCGGAGCGTCGGTCACGTCGACAGATAACAGCGGCAGCAGGTCGGCAAACGCGTCCTCGATCAGCCCGGATGAAATCCAGTGCGTGGCAGGCTCCGTTCCAGTGGGCGACAGCGCCGTGGTGAACATCCCCGTTCCACCATCCCCCGCCAGCGTGGCGCAGAGGGATCGAGCCAAATCGACGTGATCAACTGGCACGATCATGCAGCGGTGTACCCAGCTCATAGCGAGACTCCCGATTTGTAGGCGAGGTATTTTTCGGCGTGGGTGAGGTG
>JBDKRF010000188.1:0-8243 GCA_039683525.1 Clostridiaceae bacterium | reverse complement strand
AGAGAATGAAAGACTCGAAAAAGAGAAGCTTGATAAAGATAGATTGGAAAGAGAAAAGCTAGAGAAAGAAAGACTAGATAAAGAAAAACTAGAAAAAGATAGATTGGAAAAAGAAAAACGAGATCGGCAGGCAGCTGAGCAAGAAAAGCAAACTCGTGCAGCCGCAGACCAAAGTGAGAAGAAGCCCACCTCCTCCAACCTAAGCGCTCTGCTCGCGCTGCTTGCAGCCTACGAAGTAGAGAACCATACGCAAAGCAAAAGCCATCGCAAAGACAGGAAGGCAAAGCGCTATACCAAACTTGGCGCGTTTACTTATCGCGGAGGCGTTTTGTCGGCGGGCATTCAGTATTTCCTGTTCGGACTGCTCATCCCTGTCGGGCTATTGTATTTGTTAGATCGGTTTACGGGCGTGTTCAGCAACCCGCCCACTCTGTTTGTGAAGTTCCTCGTATTTGGGTTCATCGTGTACTGGATGTATTATATCCTGCGCGGTGTAGTTCTGCTCATCGGGCGCACAAATCTGCCATTGCAGCATTTCCTGGATTTGATCTTGTTCGGTGCGCTGCTCTTTGGCATTGCGCGCGGGTATGCGCTCTCCTACAACTTTATTTGGGTACCGACATGGCTCAAAATCGTGCTGAGTGTCGTGTGGTTGTTGACGCTGATCATCGGCTCCTCTATGTTTTCATATCTGGTCGATCAGCAGGATAAGACAAAGACGCGAATCCTGTTTCAGAATATGGAAGGCACGCCGAGCATGATCTTCTTCCGTTTTCTGACGCGGCAGCTGATCCTGCCGCTGCTGATAATCTCGTTCTTCTGGATCTTTCCCGTCAACGCGCCGGACTGGCTGCTGAAGGTATTTGGCATTCTTGGGTTCTTCTGGGTATGGAATGTCCTGTTTACCATGTGGCAGTGCGTGAATCAACGCTATAAAGAATCCACCCGCGCGCACCGCGGAAAAGTGTTCGCAGGATTTATGTTGCGCGAGCACCTGTTAACGCTTCCGTTTGCGCTGGTCTTCTTCCTGCATTGGTTGTTCCAGTGGTTCCCCATGCAAGATTGGGTGATTGCCATCATCGGCGTATATGGCTTCATCTGGCTGGGGCTGAGTGTGTATTACTTATTATGGCTGATCAAGGAGGAACAGTAATGTCCGGAATCGTCACGCTGGAGGTCACGCGCGGCGAACTCGCGCACACGACGTTCACTTATGCTGAAAAAACGCGTGTTTTTATCGGCAGGCAGGAAGACTGCGGCATTGTCCTGCCGGAAAGCACCGTCTCTCGCTACCATTGTGTGCTGGAGATACTTCCACCCGTAGTCAAGCTGCAAGATTTCGGTAGTCTCAACGGTACCTATCTCAACGGCGAGATGATCGGCAAACGCGACAAGAACCAGCCCTGGGATCAGGCAAAGGATGAAGAACACACGATCTATCTGCTCAAGGATGGCGATGTGTTGGGTCTTGGTTCCCGCTGCGAACTGCGCTGCTCCATCGAAGAGGTCGAGAACTGCGCCATCTGCGGCGTGGAACTTCCGAAAGGATACTTGCCGACCAGCACTATTTTGGAAGGCGCGGCGCCGCAATACTACGACACAGAAGGTAAACGCATCTGCCGCGATTGCGACGAAAAGGCCAAGCAGTTGGCGCGCGAAGCGGAGCTGGAGAAAGCGCGTCAGGCGGAACTGGAGCTGAAACGGCTGGCGGAACTGGAAGAGGCACATCAAGAGGCAACGCCCGCACAGGAACCGACTAAAAAATGTACCTCCTGCGGGCGCGACTTTGTGCCGACCGCACCGGATAACAATCTTTGCGCCGATTGTCTCAAGGATCGTGGCAAGGTGATCGACGCCATTCTCGGTAATCTCAACATCGAAGCCGCGCCGCCCGAAAAGGCGGTTGGCACTTCCCCGCTGGCGGGTTATGTCAAGATCAAGTTACTCGGCAAGGGTGGCATGGGCGAGGTTTGGAAAGTTCGTCAGGAAAGCACCGGAAAGCTCTTTGCGCTCAAGACCATGCTCCCGCATGTGGCAGCAGACCCGCATTCCAGAAAGCTCTTCCTTCGCGAAGCGGAAATCGGCAAAGTGCTGCATCACAAGAACGTGATCACGACCTATGAGGCGGGCAACACCGGTGGCGTACTCTATGTGCTCATGGATCTCTGCGAAGGCGGTAGAGTGGACGGGTGGATGGAGAAAAAAGGCGGTCGCCTCTCTTTGGAGGAAGCAACCCGCATTATGCTTCAGATTCTTTCCGGTCTGGATTATGTTCATCACGTCGACCTCACCGTACCGCTTCAAAAGGGTCTGTTCCATGGTTCCATGGAGGCGCACGGAATCGTTCACCGCGACTTCAAGCCGGGCAACGTCTTCCTCACGCATGCGGAGGATTTCCCGACCGCGGTGATTGCGGACTTTGGCATGGCGAAGGCGTTTGACGCCGCCGGTGCTTCGCGGGTCACAAAATCCGGCGCAGTGATGGGTACCCCTGTCTTTATGCCGCGTCAACAGGCACTGAACACGAAATACGCCAAACCCGAAGTCGACATATGGGCCGCAAGCGCCAGCTACTACAACATGCTTACAGGGACGTTCCCGAAAAACTTCCGCATAGGTGTAAACCCCTGGAAAGTCCTCGTCGGCGAAAGCGCGGTGCCCATCAATGAGCGGGATGTCGATATCCCGCACAAGCTTGCCGCTGTTATCGATCACGCGCTCCGCGAGGAACCCGCAATCGGATATCAAAGTGCGGCCGTGTTGCGGCAAGATATCGTATCCGCGCTGCCGGATGACTTACGCGCGGCGATGAAGGGAGTGCTCTAGATGAAACCCAATCGGACGGCGCATTTTACCTTTTCGTTTTGCGCTGCGGGACAATCGGACATCGGCTGCGTGCGGGAACAAAATCAGGACGTCTGCGCACTCCACCCGGAACTCGGCTTCTTTGCCGTCTCCGATGGGATGGGCGCTCTCACAAACGGCGCAGTCGCCGCACAGTACGCCTGTGAATCCATGCCGGAGATGGCGCGCATCAGCCTTACAGAATACGGGCAGCATAAGGATGCAGATTTACTGGCGGATGCGCTTCGAAGTTCCTCGCAGCTCATGAGCGATCATCTATCCAGTACGGGGAACCGTGACAAACGCGTTTCATACGGTGCAACGCTTGTTTGCCTCACACTCGTGGAAGACAAGGCTGTTTTCGTCAACCTTGGCGACAGCAGAGCGTATCTTCTACCCCGCTATCATAAAAATCTACAGCAGATTACCAAAGATCATACCATTGCGGAACTGCTGATTCAAAACGGCGATCTCACGCGTGAAGAGGCAACCCATCATCCATCCCGTGCGCAATTAACCGCATTTGTCGGCATGGACCCGCCCGCGACACCCGATGTATTCTCCGCGGAAGTGCACCCGGGCGATCGCATTCTACTCTGCAGTGATGGCCTGTATGGACAATTGAGTGAGCGGGACATCGCACGCATACTTCGCTCCAGCAGAATTCCGCTCCGCGTCTGTCAGCGTCTGATCGATTCCGCCAAAGCATCCGGCGGTAACGACAATATATCGGTGGTTTACGTTAAGATCACGGCTTCCTGATCGAGCCTGCTAACGTTGTGTGGTTCGATCAACGATAGGACAAGTAAGATCCAATCCGCGCGTAGTCCAAAGAACGAAAGCATGAAAGGAAACGACACACATGGGACTATTTGAATCGACACCCTACAAGATCACCCAACTGAGCACGGCGGAGCGCGCCGCTCTCAACGTTGCGCTGGACATCGGAATCAAGGTCTCGGCAGGCACGCCGCTGGAAAGCTTGTTGAAAAAGACTAAGCGGCATGCAAAGGGGCTCGCCTTCTCCACGGAGACGCTAATCGCTGCATCCGCCTGTCTGGAGGCGACTCTCGAAGCACTCGTCAGGCAAGATCCGAAGGACTTGCGCAGCTCGATGCTGCTGCAATACATGGCGATGCAGTCAACTTTTGAGTCAGCCTTAGCAAAACTCAAAAAAATGGTGTAAGCGGAAGCATGGTTCCCGCGTCCGGGCCAATGCCCGGGCGCGGGGGCGATTCTTCGAGCAAGCTCCTAATCAAACGCAGTCCTAGATACCCATATGGTCAGCAAAAAGCGGAACCGATCCCAGCGCAAACGCGCAAAGTCCGTTGCACAATACGTATAAATTCACCGCACGGAGGTAACACATGGAACTCTCAACGTCACTCAAATACGTCATGATGCGCGCGCAGGCCGAAGCATTCGCAGCCAAGTACCAGGGCGGTATGACCGTCGAATTTGTCTTTCTTGGGCTGTTGAAGATTTCCGAGATACAGGCGGATGCTTTTGCACCGAGTTCGCGTCATACCAAAGAAATCAACGCGGACATCGACGCCGTCAAGCAGCAGTTTGCGCAAGCCAGCATCGACACAGGGCGCACGCGCTCTCTGTTGCGCGCGTTGCTCTCAAACGGCGGCTCGCTCAGCGGAGAGAGTGTTCTTGCGGAACGGATCGCACATGCAACCAGCCTTGCGCAAGCGCGCGGTAAAAGCGAACTGTGGTCGCAGGATCTGCTGACCTCCATTCTGGATAAGCCGACGGACACCATCCTACAGATATGCCCTCTAAAGCAGGACTCTGCGGGAAAGAGCGCCGCCTGCACCCCGGCAGGTAATGCCGAAGAGATGAGTCTTGCCTTCCTGCCCGAGCTGACTTGCCGCATTCGTCATATGCGCGCAAAGCTCCTCTCCACCGTACATGGGCAGGATCACGTTGTACACGCGTTTGCAGAGGGTATGTTTGCTGCGGAGATACTCGCGGCTTCGGACGAGAAGCGCAAGCGTCCCCGCGCAATCTTCGTCTTTGCGGGCCCTCCCGGTGTGGGCAAGACATTTCTCGCCGAGCAGGCGGCGGAAGCACTGGATATTCCGTATAAGCGCTTTGATATGTCAAGCTATGCAGATCATCAGGCATATATGGGGCTGGTCGGATTCGAGCGCAGTTATCAAGGTGCAAAGCCGGGAACCTTAACGGGGTTTATCAAATCGAACCCACATAGCATACTCCTCTTCGACGAAATCGAAAAAGCGCATCTCAACACGATTCAGCTGTTTTTGCAGGTGCTCGACGCTGGGCGTTTGAGCGACCGCTTCCTCGACGAGGAAATCCCCTTTAAGGACACCATCATCATCTTTACCAGCAATGCCGGGCGCTCTCTCTATGAAGGGGATGCGATGCAGAGCGCGGCTGGTGTTCCCAGAAAAACGCTCATCAACGCGCTGGAAACGGAAAAGAACCCGCAAACGGGCCTGCCTTTCTTCCCCGCCGCGATTATTAGCCGTATGGCGACAGGTTGGCCGCTGTTGTTCAACCATCTCAAGGCACATCATCTGGAAAAGATCAGCTCCGGCGAAATGAAGCGTTTCTGCGGCCTGTTTGAGAAGCAGTATAACATTCATGCCGAGTCGGATGACTTGGTTTCAACCGCGCTGTTGTTTGCCGAAGGCGGTCAGGCGGATGCGCGCACCCTTCGCGCACAGACAGAGCTATTCTTTAAAAACGAGGTGTTTAAGGTTTGTCGACTGTTTGATGAAGAGAGCTTCCTCTCCGCTCTCTCGGGCGTCAAGCGCATCCGCTTCACGGTCGAGACCGAGGCCATGCCGCAGGATGTGCATCAGCTCTTCTACAGTGTGGAGAAACCGGAAGTTCTCATCTATGGCAGTCCGCTCTTTGCCGCGCGCTGTCGCAGTAAGCTCAGCGCTTACGTAATCCACGACACGCAGAACGTCGAGGAAGCGCTGCGACTTGCCGGAGATAAGGATATCCGTCTGGTTTTGCTCGATATCGCCGGGCAAAGCATTGACTTCAAGCCCTTTGATGGCGCGAAAACGATCGCGGAGAGCATGGATTATCTCGTAAAGACAGCCGGGTCGTTTGACTTTCAACCGATGGCTGCAAGTATGCTGCAGGACGGAAACCGTCTGCTTCGCACGCTGCGCGAGCGACTGCCGGAGCTTCCCGTCTATTTACTGGAAACAGAAGCGCTTACGATCGATACCGAGCTGGAGATGAGCTACATTCGCGCTGGCGCGCGCGGTAAGTTGCCGCAGCCGAGCGAAGACTTCTCCGTGTTTGAAGATATGCTCGCTCAAATCTGCCGCGAGCTATATATGCAAAGCGCGGCGGCACACATGGCGAGCGAACGCAAGGTGCTCTCCTTTGAAACCGCTCCGAAGCTCAGTGAGAACAAAGAAACCATCACGATCCGGTTAAGGGAGTTATCTCTCAAGCGTGCACTCGCAGCAGATGATACCGGTTCGGTTCTGGATGACGTGGAGAAACCATCGATCCGGTTCACCGACGTGATTGGCGCGTGTGATGCCAAGGAAGAGCTAAAGTTCTTTACGGATTACCTGAAGAACCCGAAAATGTTCACCGCGCAAGGGCTCAAGCCCCCGAAGGGCGTTCTCCTCTACGGCCCTCCGGGCACGGGTAAGACGATGCTAGCCAAGGCAATGGCAGGTGAAAGCGACGTCGCCTTCATTCCGGCAGTTGCGAGCTCGTTTGTCACAAAGTATCAAGGCAGCGGGCCGGAATCCGTACGGGAATTATTTAAGCGTGCGCGCCGATATGCCCCCGCTATCATCTTTATCGATGAGATCGACGCGGTCGGTAGAAAGCGCGGCGAGATCAATGCAGGCCACGGCGAAGAGATGGCGCTCAACGCGCTGCTCACGGAGATCGACGGCTTCTCTGTCGATCCCAAGCGTCCGGTGTTTGTACTCGCTGCAACCAACTTTGACATAGAAGAAGGTCACGGTGGCTTGGGCGTGATCGATCCTGCTCTTGCGCGTAGGTTTGACCGAAAAATACTCGTAGACCTGCCCAACACCGAGGAGCGGGAGCAGTTTCTGCGTATGATGCTCAAGAAGAATGCAGCACATACCGTCTCAAACGAAATGATCGTGCGCCTTGCTTCCCGTTCGGCCGGGTTGAGTCCCGCAAACCTTGCCGCCGTTCTGGAGCTCGCCAATCGCATGGCGGTCAAGCAGAATAAGCCCTTGAACGACGCAATTCTGGACGAGGCATATGAGCTCACGCGGCACGGGGAAAAGAAAGACTGGGGGTATGAATATTTGGAACGTGTCGCGCGGCACGAATCCGGTCATGCGCTCTTGTGCTATCTCGGTGGTAATACACCGGCCTATCTCACCATCGTCGCTCGCGGCAGCCACGGCGGTTATATGGAACACGCCGATGAGGACATGGGGCCGTTACAAACGCGTGAGCAGTTGATCGGTCGTATCCGTACCTCGCTTGGCGGTCGCGCAGCAGAGATTGTGTATTATGGCGAGAAAGATGGTATCTCCACCGGTGCCTCCGGAGATTTGGAGTCCGCAACCCGCGTTGCACGAGCCATGCTCTGCAATTACGGCATGGATGCCGACTTTGGCCTCGCTGTTCTTTCGCCGGAAGAAGCCCAACGTGGGCCGATGGCGGAGAAAGTTTCGAGCCGTGTGAGCGAGATCATTGGCACGGAAATGGTGCAGACCATCCAAATCATCTCGGAAAACAAAGCGCGTATCGATCGTCTCGTCACCGCATTGATGGCGAAAAACAAACTCACCAAAGAAGAGATGGAGAATTTGCTGAAGGATCCCGTTTAACGGATGCGCCATTCACTTTTAGAACCTATGTAATTGAGGCAACTCCTCGCGCTATGCTGCGCCGAATAACTCGACAGGAGCATTCGATCATGAAGGACGAAACCGTTTATGATTCCGGTCAGTCAAAGCCCGATGGTAGCTCGACAATTCTCGACAACGCCGAGATTTCGTCCGTCGGTGGCTCTGACGCGTCCGAAAGTGCCGAGGACATTTGCTACGAAAAAGGCACAACCATCCTCGACACCTACCGCGTGGAGAGCGATGCGATCATAAGCGGCGGCATGGGTCGTGTCTGGCGCGTGCATCACACGGGCTGGAATGTCGACCTCGCGATGAAGCGGCCACGCGCAGCGTTTTTCTCAGGAAAAAAGAGCAAGCAGGCCTTCATAAACGAGTGTGACACCTGGATTAAACTTGGTCTTCACCCGAATATCGTGAGCTGCTACTATGTCCGCCTGATCGATGATATCCCAACCATCTTTTCCGAGTGGATGGATGGCGGTGACCTCGCGCATGCGATCAACAGCGGCAGCCTTTACGAAGATTTTCTTGAAAATCCTGCGCAGGTTCAGA
>JBDKRF010000187.1:0-14253 GCA_039683525.1 Clostridiaceae bacterium | reverse complement strand
CAACGATTCTGGTTGCACTGATCACCGGTTTCCATCTGGCAACGACGATCTTCGCCAGCGGCTTGGCCACCCTCGGTTTCATCCTCGTCACAAAGAGGAAGATCCCGCTTTACTACGGTTCGAGTTTCTCTTACCTCGCGGCAATCATCGGCCTCACCGGCGGTGTTGCCTTCGGCGAAGTGCTGCCGGATGCCGCCATCTCTGGCGTACAGTTCGGTATCATCGCATCGGGTCTGGTGTCAATCGTAGCTGGTATCATCATCAGCCGCTTTGGACGTAAAGCGATTGAAAAGGTTCTTCCGGCAACCGTTACCGGCCCCATCGCAATCGTCATCGGCTTAACACTTGCTGCAACCGCACTTGGCGACGCTGCTCCGGCAGCTGGCGCAACGGGCGTTGCGGGCACTGGCTGGGTTTGGATTGTGTCCCTTGTCACGCTGGTTGCGACGATCCTGTTCTCGGTCTACCTCAAGGGTTTCCTGGGTCAGATTCCGCTGCTGCTCGGCCCAATCGTCGGCTGCATCGCGGCAGGTATCGTGTTCCTGATCACCAAAGAGTCTATGTTCCGCGCTCTGCCCGCAGCGGCCTATGCCGGCGTGCAGATTATCCCCAATGTACTGGCAATACCGCACTTCACGCTGCCGAGAGTGGACTGGGTAGCGCTTGCCGCGATCATGCCGATCGCGATCGCGACCATCCCGGAATCCACGGCGCATGTGTTCCAGTTGGACGTCTATGTCAATGACCTTGCCAAGAAAAAAGGCACGGGCAAAACCTATGACATCGGCGATCGTCTGGGCTCCAACCTCATCGGCGACGGCTTGGGCGACATGATCGCCAGCATGTTCGGCGGACCGGCGGGCACCAACTACGGCGAGAACATCAGCACCATGGCGATTACGAAAGTCTTCTCCGTCGCAGTATTGATGTGCGCAGCCATCATCGCGATGGTTCTCTCGTTCTTCTCCCCAGTTGTCAACGTGATCTATTCGATTCCGCAGGCTGTCATCGGCGGCATCGAGATCTTCCTCTTCGGCGCAATCGCCGCGCAGGGCATCGCGATCATGATCGACCGTCAGTGCGACATGTTCGATGCGCGTAACATCGCCGTCATCGCCGTGATCATGATCATCGGCATCGGCGGTCAGTACAAGTTCGGCGGCATGATCCCGTTCTTCGGCATGCAGGTTCCCTGCATCGCGGGTGCAGCCGTTGCGGGCATTCTGCTCAACCTCTTGCTCTCCATCGGTCGCAAGAAGGAAGAAGCGAAACAGCAGTAAGAAGAAAAACCAATAGCGTCTATTCCGGCTCAAAAGCCCGTCAGAGCATTGCTCTGGCGGGCTTTGTCGTGTCATCGTGTGTGTTTGCTATGAGAGGTTGCCTGTGATTGCCTCTCCACGTTTGGCTGTTACTCGATATAAGGCTGCACGACCTCGCCATCACGCAGAAACTCGCCGTCGGCGTAGCGATCCCCGATGATAACCGGTCGATCAAACACGCAGATTGCGTCCGGGAAATCACCGCAATTTTCGGCGCAGAGCCAAATGATGTTATAGACCGTGCCTTCTTCACCGATCAGCGCATAGTTCATCGGTTCATTCATGTGTTTTCCTCCTTATGTTCGCTTGTTGCGGATGATACAGATACCGGAGCCGCCAGCAGCACCAGCGCCGCCTTTTGTTGTACTGGCACCACCGCCACCGCCACCGCCGCCCAGATTGTTCGTGCCGGGAGTACCGGGATTTGCATCTGAACCATACGAAGCCCATCCACCAGCGCCGCCGCCACCTGCACCGCCGGCACCACCATTACCGTTAAAGCCGCCGCCGCCACCTCCGCCTGCATAAAGAGTTGCGCCTGCTTCTCCAAATTCTCGCGTTGTTGTTCCTTGTCCGGTTCCTCCACCAGTTCCACTACCATTACTTCCATCACTACCACCGGTCGTTCCACCGCCGGAACCACCATGGCCTCCTTTCGAGAACTCGGCGTTTGGTGTTCCACCAGTTACGGAAAACGTAGCAAATCCAGCGCCAGAAATAGAAGTAGTGCCACCAGTTCCACCATTTCCAGAACCGCCAGCAGCGACCGTGATTGTGTAGGCTACATTGGCGGCAAGAGTTGCAGACAACCATGTACCAGTTCTGCCTCCTGCGCCACCGCCGCCTGGGTTGTTGTTCCCAATGCCATTACGACCACCGCCGCCGCCTCCTACTAGAAACACATCAATTTGAATCCGCTTCTTCGGCGTGAACGTTCCGCTTGTGAGAAACTTGATTCGATAGAATGATTTTCCATTCACGGTGCCATCGTTCAGAAACTGGCTTGATCCCGTATATGTGTAATCTGAGTCGGTAAATAGAAAATCACCCATCACCATGAGGGACTTTCGAATCAGCCGCATAGGAGCCACCACGTGTTTGCGCCGACTTTGATCAGCGTTGCGGCGCAATATTGAGCAGATATCGTCGTAACACTATTCACCGCCAGCAGTGTAACTCCGCTTTGTGTGGAAAAAGATGCTGCCCCGGTGCCCCAACGAATCAAATTCAGTGCCGTGCCAATCGGGAAATCGTAGGTTGCGTCCAGCGGAATCGTAACGACAATGGCAGATGTGCTGTTGAGTAGCGAGAGCTTCTCCGCGTCATCCGCGCCGAGGGTGAAGCCCGCCGTCTTCAGTTGCACCAGGCATCTCGCCTGAGATGCGGCAACAACGCCTCCGCTGATGCCCGCCGCGCCGATATCGCCGGGCGAGATCGCATCTGCTCCACCCGCTGCGTGCCGTGCGGCATGGGGAATCGGGGTGACGGGGTCACTGCCGCCCTGTTGGTGCTGGGCGGCGTGGGTCGCGGGGGCTGCGCCGACATCGCCGGGAGCAGAGGGGATTGAGGGCTTGTTGCGGATAAACGCGTCCTGCGCGGTGTCCGTTTCGTTCCAGTCCGCCTGTACGTTCATCTCTCCGATATCCGTGTTGATTCGCTCCGCCGCGGCGAGCGCCGCCGCTGCCGCCTCGTTTGCCACGCGCGCCGCCTCGATCAGCGGCGGGTAGGCCGTGTTTGCGCGAATGATATCGCCGCTGATGAGCGACTTGCGGCAGCGAAAGTCAAAGCGCGTGCTGGTCACGAGTGTAGCACTACTCTGCCCGCTGTAGACCTGCACGTCCGCACTGACATTGCCCGCGCCATAGGCAGTCGGGAGCAGCGTAACGTCAAACGTCCCGGTTTCCGTGGTCTTCACGATGCCGCTGGTCTCGTCCTGCATCGCAAATCCGCTGCTGGACGCAAACGCAATCTGAATGGCGCAGCCGGAGAGATCCATCGCGTCGCCGTTGTTGAGCAGCGTTACGTGCAGAATGTTCCCCGTGTCGCCTTCTACCACCTCAAACGGGCGAAACGGGAGCGTGCGCATCATATCCAGCGTGATAAAATAATCTTTGGTTTGCATGATAGTCTCCTTTGAATCGATATTGCGGGGTATCCAAAGTTAGTATCGCGCATGGCTGGAGCATGAAATTATCAGAATTGACGAAACGTTAGATTATAAGAATGTAAACAACAAAAAAACGAACGCCGTGCAGAAAACGGCGTTCGTTCTGCCATCGAAAACCGATGACAAAGTGAGGAAGACTTGGGCTTTTTCGCTGTATCCGGGCGAAGCAGAATCACCCGTCAGCGAAACGGTTACGCTACAGTAAGCAGCGAGATTAGAAATTGACGGTGGTGTCGTAGTAGCATGCCTTGAGCAGCTTTTCCATGACGGCGGGCGTAATCGCGCGCGGGTTGGAGCCGGTGCAGGCATCACCAACGGCGAGTTCGGCGACACGCGGGAGCTTTTTGAGAAATTCTTTCTCGTCGATGATGCCGCCTTCGTAGTCGCGGATGCAATCGGGGATATCCAGCGCCTTGTTCATGGCGCGAATGTGCTTGACCAGCGCGTCCGCGTTGGGCGCAAGACCCAGATGCGCCGCGATTTCGCCATAGCGTTTGGCTGCTGCGGGGTCTTTTGCGTTGTACTGGATCACCTTCGGCAGATACATGGCATTGGCGCAGCCGTGGACGATATGACCGCCGCTGTACGCAGCACCGGTCTTGTGCGCCATCGAGTGGACGATGCCGAGCAGCGCGTTGGAGAACGCCATGCCCGCGAGGCACTGTGCGTTGTGCATGCTGGCGCGTGCTTCCATGTCGCCGTTGAAGGACGGAATCAAGAACTCGCTGACCATCTTGATGGCGTGCAGCGCGAGCGGATCGGTATAGTCGCAATGCAGTGTGGAGACATACGCTTCGATGGCGTGGGTCATCGCGTCCATGCCGGTGTGTGCGGTGAGCTTTTTGGGCATGGTCTCCGCAAGCTCTGGATCGACGATGGCGACGTCCGGCGTGATGTTGAAGTCCGCCAGCGGGTACTTGATGCCCTTCTGATAGTCCGTAATGACGGAGAACGCGGTGACTTCGGTCGCCGTGCCGGAGGTGGAGGGGATGGCGCAGAAGTGCGCCTTTGTGCGGAGTTTCGGGAAGTTAAACGGAATGCAGAGCGACTCAAACGTCACATCGGGATATTCATAGAACGCCCACATGGCCTTTGCCGCGTCGATGGGCGAACCGCCGCCGATGGAGACGATCCAGTCCGGCTGGAACTTGCGCATGGCTTCTGCGCCGCGCATGACGGTTTCGACGGAAGGATCGGGTTCAACGCCTTCGAAGAGCTCAACCTCCATACCCGCCTCGCGCAGATAAGCTTCTACGCGATCGAGAAAACCAAAGCGCTTCATGGAACCGCCGCCAACGACGACGAACGCCCGCTTGCCGGTGAGGGTTTTCAGCGCTTCGAGTGCGCCTTTTCCGTGATAAAGATCACGGGGCAGTGTAAAACGTGACATGTAAAATCTCCTTTTTTATATCAGTAAAATGATATCGGTATTAGTCAATCGATAATATAGCATCGAGTTCACACGCTGTCAACCCAGTTTGAAAAAAAAAGAATGTGTCTTTTTGTTGCAATCAGTCAAGAAGCTGCATGCAAAAAAAGCGCCCCGAAGGGCGCAAACAGATTTGGAATCAGATGTTATTTTTTCGAGCCGAGGCGTTCGGAGAGATGCTTGGAGAGCAGCGCAAGGGAAGCCGCCATGTTTTCGTTTTGCACGAGGATGCCTTCCGGTGTGTTGAGGTGCATCGGCGCGAAATTCCAGATGGCGAGCACGCCGCTGTCCACCAGCGCGTCGCAAACGCCCTGCGCCTGGGAAGCGGGTACGGTGATGATGCCGATATGGATGTTCATGTTGCGGACGATGCTCGTGAGTTTGCTCATCGGCAGTACCTGCTTGCCGGAGATTTCGCCGCCGCTGAGGTTGGGATCGACATCAAACGCCGCGACGATGCTGAGGCCGTACGCCTCAAATCCACGGTAAGAGAGCAGCGCGCGACCAAGGCTGCCCGCGCCGACGAGTACCGCGTCGTTGGAGTTATCATACCCCAGCGTGCGCTCGATGGCGGCGATGAGCTCATTGGTTTGAAATCCGGTCTTCGGCTTGCCGGCGGTATCACTCACCGCGGCAAAATCTTTGCGAACCTGCACCTCGTTGAGGCCAAGTTGCGCCGCGACGGTTGGGGCGGAGATGATCTCTGCGCCCGAATCACGCGCGGCACGAAGCGCCTGCAGATAATACGGCATGCGCTGGAGTGCCTGCTTCGAAATGGATACGGGGGTGTGTTTCTCCATGGCGAACCTCCGAAAAACGATATCGATATTATAATACTGCTATTGCGTGTCTGTCAATGGATCGATCTGATGTTGCACATACTTGCAAGCGGTTTAAACAATATACTTTCCTACTATCATATCACAAAATACGGGTCAATGACCAGTGCGGGTTTTTATTCGGCATGTCGTGAGAATTTCATTTAACTCCATCAGGATAAAACAGTTTCGATTGCTTATGGAAATCAATCACAGAAATCCCCGCGTGCTGCAGGAATTTGATGTCATCTGACGAGTCGCAGATCAACCGCGGTGCTTGGCACCGGTCGCAACGGGTTGATGCGTAGTGCGGTATTTTCTGGGGCTGACGAGCAGCTCCTGACGAAACACCTTGGCAAAATAGCTGGGGCTGTTGAACCCGGTCGCAAAGCAGATATCCGATATGCTCGTATCTGAACCGGAGAGCAATCCAGCCGCGGCGCGTATGCGATACTGCAATAAGTAGTCGATCGGGGAGGCATCCAGCACCTTGCGAAAACACCGGTAGCACTCGCTCTCGCTGATGGCGGAGGCGGACGCAATCTGCGAAACGGTCAGCGGCTCGGCGTAGTGCTCGTGAATATAGGCGAGCATCTGCTTGATGCGTATGCCGTCCTTGTTTTGCACCAGATCGGTGTCGCACACGCGATCCTGCATGTGATCGAGGATCGTGAGCAGCATCTGCATGAGAGCCACCTGCACGAGAATCTCATAACCGTATCGGTCGCTGACAAATGCCTCAAAAGCGTCTATATAATGCTGAATCGCCTCTTTTTGCCAGGGGACATCGCTGCGCAGCAACACGTCCGTCATCGTTTGGCAACGCACAAGCGGCGCGATATAGCGCTGCTGGATGATGCTCTGCGGAAAACTGGAGACGAACTCCGGCATGAACAGCAGGCTGTGAATCCGGCAGGCGACGCCTTTTTGACCGCGTTTGAGCTTGTGCAAGACATTGCTGTTGACAAAGATCACGTCGCCGGGGTGCAGCAGGTACTCTGTTTCACCACCGAGTACGAGGGTGTCACCCTCTGAGGCGAGAATGACCTCCAGCTCCTCGTGCCAGTGCCACGGAATATTGCCCACGAGGTATTCGCCGGGGTCTTCATCATAGCCCGCGCAGGGGAAAATTGGCGTACCGTGTTTGGTGAGCTCGTGAAGGTCGGGAGCGACGGCGATATCGAGCAGTTGAAGTGCTTTCATGATGCGTCTCTTTCTTCTGTTGTGGAGAATTGTACTATAAATCGACTCCATTATACGAAGATACAATCAAGATAGCAAGAATAATAACAATTAATTAAGGGTGAACATAAAAAACACCGCCGGAGTTTATCCGGCGGTGTGCGAGTGCTGTTTGCTTAAACCATGATCTCCTGCAGCGGCTTGCTCTCCGGTACAGGGTGTCCTGCAAGAAAGCGCTCCGTTTGCTCGATCGAGCGGCCGATGTGCCGCGCGGGGTCAAGCTCCTGTTGGATTTCCTCCAGACTCAGCGGAAACGCGGGATCGCTGCCCAAGCGCTCCGCGAGGTCGTTGCCTTCGCCGCTGGAAAGCTTCTCCTTGGCGGCGAGGGAGTGCGTGCGGATGATCTCGTGCAGCGTCTGGCGGTCTCCGCCGCGCTTGACGGCAGCCATCAGAAGGTTTTCCGTAGCGAGAAACGGCAGCGCGTCGCTGAGAATCTTGGCGTTCGCCTTTTCGTGCACAATGATGCCGGAGCAGATGTTCGCCATGAGCCGCAGCACCGCATCGGTTGCGAGAAACGCTTCCGGCAGCGAGAGGCGGCGGTTGGCGGAGTCGTCCAGCGTGCGTTCCAGCCACTGTGTGCTGGCGGTCATGGGCGCGTTGAGCGCGGTTGCCATCACGAAGCGGGAGAGCGAGCAGATGCGCTCACTGCGCATCGGGTTTTGCTTGTACGCCATTGCGGAGGAGCCGATCTGCTTACTTTCAAACGGCTCGGAGAGTATGCCGTCGTGCTGGAGCAGCCGCATGTCGTCGCCGAATTTATAGGCGCTTTGCGCGATGCTCGAAAGCGCGTTTAGGATGCGACTATCGAGCTTGCGCGGATACGTCTGGCCGCTGACGTCATAGCAGCGATCAAAGCCGAAGTCGGAGGCGATCCGCTCGTTTAGGTTGTCGATCTTCTGCGTGTCTCCGCCAAAGAGTGAGACAAAACTCGCCTCCGTGCCCGTTGCGCCCCGACAACCGAGAAAACGGATTGCAGAGAGCGTATCCTCGATCTCCTCAAGATCCAGCCAGAGGTCCTGCAGCCAGAGGCAGGCTCTGCGCCCGATGGTACCCGGCTGCGCACTCTGGAAGTGGGTGTAGCCGACCGTCGGAATCGCTTTTGTCTGTTCGGCGAATGCGGAGAGCGGCTTAAGCACGGCGTAGATGCTGTTGCGTATGCTCAAGAGCGCATCGCGAAGGATGATCAAGTCCGCGTTGTCAGTGACAAAGCAGCTTGTCGCGCCCAGATGGATGATGCCCGCGGCTTTGGGACAGACCAGTCCGTAGGCGTAGACATGCGCCATCACGTCGTGGCGCACCTCGGCCTCGCGCTTTGCTACCACATCATAGTCGATGTCGTCGGTGTGCGCGGCTAAGTCTTCCACCTGCTCCTGCGAGACGGGCAGCCCCAGCGCATGCTCCGCGCGGGCTAGGCTCACCCAGAGCTTTCGCCAGGTGGAATAACGCATATCCGGCGAGAACAACCGCTGCATCTCACTGGAAGCATAGCGGCTATTCAGCGGGGTTTCGTATTGATCCCGCATGAGACTTACCTCCGGATGATCTCGTCGCGCGCGGCGCCGACGGAGATATTCGTAATCGGGCAGCCGATCTTCTTTTGAATATAGAGGATGTAGTCCTGTGCGGCTTTGGGCAGTTCGTCAAACGTGCGGCACTTGGAGACGTCGCTCATCCAGCCGGGCATATACTCGATGACGGGCTTTGCTTCGCCGATCGCAGCAGGGAAGGGGAAATCGTCTGTCTTCACGCCGTTTAGCTCATACTGCACGCAGATCGGAATCTGCTCCATGTAGGAGAGGATATCGATCTTCGTGAGCGCGACCTCGGTTGCGCCCTGCACGGCGACGCCATAGCGTGTCGCGACGATATCGATCGGGCCAACGCGGCGGGGACGGCCCGTTGCCGCGCCGTATTCTGCACCCGCTTCGCGCAGGCGGGATGCCTCTTCGCCAAACCATTCCGCCGTGAACGGGCCTTCGCCCACGCAGGTGGAGTAGGCTTTCACCACGCCAACCACGCTGTCGATCTTCGTGCCGGGCATGCCCGCGCCGATGGGTGCGTATGCCGCGAGCGGAGTGGAGCTGGAGGTGTAGGGGAAGATGCCGAGATCGATATCACGCAAGGCACCGAGCTGCGCCTCGAAGAGGATGTTCTTCTTACCGTCAACTTGGCGCAGATAAGCGCCTGTGTCGCAGATAAAGGGCTTGAGCTTTTCGCCGTAGTTCATCAGCCACGCCCAGATTTCGTCGAAGGAGTAGGTCTTGCCGCCGTAGACGTTTTTCAGCGTGAGATTCTTCCATTCGAGAATGCCTTCGAGTCGCTTTTTAAGATAATCCGGATAAAACAGCTCGCCGAGCATGATGGTTTTCTTGAGGTATTTGTCTCCGTAGACCGGCGCGATGCCGCGCTTGGTGGAGCCGTATTTCGCGTCAGCGAGGCGTGCCTCTTCCAGCGCGTCCTGATCGCGATGATAGGGGAACACGATCGGTGCGCGGTCGCTGATCTTCAGGTTTTCGGGCGTGATGGAAATGCCCTTGCTCTGCAGTTCGTCCATTTCCTCGAGCAGCTTTTCGGGGTCGATCACCGCGCCGTTGCCGAGGACGTTGACCACGCCCTTGCGGAAAATGCCGCTGGGCAGGAGGTGCAGCGCAAACTTGCCATACTCGTTGACCACGGTGTGGCCCGCGTTGTTGCCGCCCTGATAGCGGACGACGACGTCGTAATCCGCAGCGATCAGGTCTACCATGCGGCCTTTTCCTTCGTCACCCCAGTTGATTCCTACGATTGCACAGTTCATTTTCTACCGCTCCTTTCCAATTTGAAACCTTTATATCAGCAGTCCCGTAAAAGCACGAAACCGCAAGCAAACTAATTTTGCGTCGTCCGCGCGTAGACATCGTTCCCCAATCGATCAAACGTCACGACCACGGGAAAATCGACGACTTCCAGCCGGTAGATCGCTTCCGCGCCGAGGTCGGCGAAGTCCACCAACTCGCAGGAACGGATGCGCGCGGCATAGAGCATGCCTGCGCCGCCCGTGGCTGCAAAGTGCACCGCGCGGCCTTTCATCGCCGCATTGACGGCGGCAGACCTCGCGCCTTTTCCGATGAACTGCGCGATGCCGTAGTCGATCAGCGCGGGGGTATAGGCGTCCATGCGCTTGCTGGTCGTGGGCCCGCACGGGCCGATGACCTCGCCGGGCGCTGCGGGGCATGGCCCGCAATAGTAGATGCACGCGCCTCTGGGTACGGGCAGCGGGTTACCCACTTTTAAAAGCTTGTCAAATCTTGCGTGCGCCGCATCCCGCGCGGTATAGATCACACCGGATAAGTATACCACGTCTCCGGCGCGCAACACGCCGCAATCGGCCTCACTCAGCGGTGCCTGCATGCGATATTCCATCGGTTTACACCTCACAGCTTGCATGGCGGCAGGCGTGGCACTGGATATTGACGGCAAGCGGCAGCCCCGCGATGTGCGTGGGTTCCGCTGCGGCATGCACCGCAAGCGCTGTGGTCGATCCACCCAATCCCATAGGGCCAATACCGAGCGCGTTGATGCGCTTGAGCGCTTCCCGCTCGATGGCGGCGACGTCCTCGCGTTCGGAAGGCTCGCCGAGCGGGCGTAGCAGTTGCCGCTTCGCTAAGAGCGCGCAGGACTCCATCATGCCGCCGATGCCGACGCCGACCACGACGGGCGGGCATGCAGAAGCGCCCGCATCCTTGACCGTGGTCAGAATGTGGGTGAGGATTCCTTCGATTCCTGCGGAGGGTGGCAGCATGAAAAGTCGGCTCATGTTCTCGCTGCCGAATCCTTTCGGCGCGATGGTGAGCGTAACGCGATCCCCATCAACCAGGCGAATGTGCAGCACGGCGGGCGTGTTGTCACCCGTGTTGATGCGTGTGAGGGGGTCGAGAACAGATTTGCGAAGATAGCCTTCGGTATAAGCAAGACGCACGCCTTCATTGACGGCGACGGTGAGATCTCCTTCGATATGGACATCCGTTCCGATATCCGCAAAGACGACCGTCATACCGGTGTCCTGACAGATGGGACGGAATTTCTCTCTGGCCAATTGCTGGTTTTCCAACAGCTGATGCAGCACGTTCTTTGCCGCCGAACCTTCTGCCTCGCAGGGAAGAGCCAAGGTGAGGGCGGAGGCGACGTCTTTGGGGAGGTTGCAGCAGGCACGCAGGCAAAGGCTGCGTACGGGTTCGATGAGTTGTGCGGCCTGAATGAGTCGCATGCTGCCGCGCCGCCTTTCCGTGTAGATAATGAGGATACACCGAAAAAGAAATTATCGCACAAATTGCATGATCTGACAATATATTTTCTAATTAATGCAAGAAAATACAAAAATAACGCATGAATATGCATAGAGAATTGCTTGGCGTTTTTCGACGCGCAAGTTTGTCGTTTATCCACTCAATCTATGAACAATGTATGACGAAATTGCCCGTGTGGGCAATTCTCAGGAGATTCTAATGTTGCGGTAACGATTTCTCCGCTTTTTTCCATAATTTGACACGTTTGTGTGCTTGCCAGTTTCGAAGAAGTCTGTAAACTAAACATATGCAGAATCAAACGATGAAAACCACGGAACAGAACGTGATATTGGAGACCTCGTTTCCCGCTCTGGGCACGGGGAACCAGATTCAGGCATTTGAGTATGTAGACCGCATCTCTGCGGGCGAAGCACTCAAGCGGGCGGAGGAGCGCGTGCGCTCGCTGCATGACCGGTTATCCGTATTCCAGCCTGAGAGTGAGCTTTCCCTATTAAATGCCTCTGCTGGCTGTGACCCTGTCCCCGTCGGGGAGGATGCCTTTTTCCTGCTTTCGCAAAGCAAGCGGTATTCCGCGCTCAGTGGCGGCACGTTTGCAATCACGACTCGCGCACTCAGCTCGCTTTGGCGGATTCACGCGCGCTGCGGTACGGTGCCGAACCGCGCGGAGGTGGAGCAGGCGCTTGCACTGGTCAGCGACGAGGATATCCTGCTGGATGCGGAGGCAAGAACCGCGGAACTCCGAAGATTTGGCCAGAGTGTAGATCTCGGCAGTATCGCCAAAGGATATGCGGCGGACGAGGTGCGGCGTATCTTAATCGAAGGCGGCGTGACCGACGCGCTGATCAACCTCGGCGGAACAGTCTCCACGCTCGGCAGACCGCGCCGCGTTGGCATTCAGCACCCAGACCGGTTCACGGGCATCGCAATGGGGCGGGTTTCGATCACAAACGCCTGCGTGGTCACGAGCGGCGATTATGAGCGTTATTACGAGGTGGACGGCGTACGCTATCACCACATCGTCGATCCACGAACCGGATACCCCGCGCGCTCCGGCCTTCGCAGTATCACACTGATCGGGGCATCCGCACTGGAACTGGACGCGCTCTCTACCGCAGTATTCGTGCTGGGCGCAAAAGAGGGGCTGCCGCTGATTCAACAGGCAGGCGTTGAGGCGGTATTCGTGACCAATGAATTGGACGTTTTTTGTACGGATGGCCTGCGGGAAAACTTTGAGTTATTCTCAATGGTTTAACGACGCAGAATAGAATGAAAACAAAGACGAAAGAGATGTATGAAGAAGAAATTATTTCATAAAATAACTGCTTTGACGCTGACGAGACGCATCATTCAGGTTGCCTCGCTGATCCTGTTCCCCGGACTTTTTATCTCTACATTCTCGGCGATCAAGGCAATCTATACTTCCCTCATCGGCGGAACTTTCAGCGCGACCGCGATGGCCGGACAGATCGTTCTCGCGGTGAGCATGCTGCTCATCACGGCGATCATGGGCCGGTTCTTCTGCGGATTCCTGTGTGCATTCGGCACGATGGGAGACTTTTTCTGGTACCTCGGCTCAAAGCTGAAGATCCAGCGACCGAAGATCGGAACGAAGTTTGATCGCGTACTGAAGAAGGTCAAGTACGTGCTGCTGGTGTTGATCGTTGTGCTGATGTGGACGCTCGGCGTATCCATTCTGAATGGAACGGGCAATCCCTGGACGGTGTTTGGCATGCTAACCAAACTCAGCGGTTGGACGGACATGACGGTGCTTGTCTCCATCGGTATGCTGCTGCTGCTCTTAATCGTCGTGGGTAGCCTCTATATCGAGCGGTTCTTCTGCCGCTACCTTTGCCCGCTTGGCGCAGTGTTTGCTATCGTCAGCAGGTTCCGGCTCTTTAAGATCAGAAAGCCGCGCGAAAAATGCGGTCCCTGCCGCGCCTGCACCAAGCGCTGCTCCATGGGAATTTCGCTGTATCGCACCAATGTGGTGACCAGCGCGGAGTGCATCGACTGCATGAACTGCGTTGAGATCTGTCCGCGAGATAACGTAACAGCGAATCCCAAGCCCGCTTTTGCGGCGGCAATTGCGGTGGCATCGCTTGCCGGCATGTACTATGCGGGCAACATCACGGGCGTTTCGGTTGCCAACCAACAGGTTGCAGCAATGTCCGAGAGCCTCAGCACGGCAAACAGCGCAAACGTAGGCCCATTTACGGATGGAACGTATTCGGGCAGCGCCGCGGGCTACCACGGCAACACGAGCGTCTCCGTCACCGTGGCAAACGGATACATCAACAAGATCGACGTGCTCTCGACCGGAGACGATCCCGACTTTTTCATTCAGGCAAAGTCGTCCATCATTCCCGCGATCATCGCTGATCAGAGCGTCGGCGTGAACACGGTCTCCGGAGCCACGTTTAGCAGCAACGGTCTCATCGGCGCGGTGAAAGAAGCGCTCTCCGGCGCACTGAGCACCTCGACCGACGTGTCCGTCATGCAGATGGATCCTTCCGCAGTGACACCGACGCCGGTGCTCACCCCTTCACCCACGCCGGTTCCGACGCCGACGTCCGCCCCGACCGCCACGCCGAGTAACGCAGGCCCGATCGCGCTTGCGGACGGTGTGTATACCGGCACGGGAAACGGATTTAGAGGGCAAACGAAAGTTTCGGTCACCGTTGCGGGCGGGTACATGACGGAGATCAAGATTCTCTCTTATCATGATGATGATAAGTATTTCTCCCGCGCAAAGAAGTCGATCATCCCGTCGGTCATCTCCGCGCAGAGCGTGGAGGTGGATACCGTTTCCGGCGCAACCTACAGCAGCATGGGCATTCTGGATGCAATCCTCGACGCATTGGGCGTGAACTACCGCACGGTTTCCACGGACACGATCTCCAGCGCGACCAACGGCGGCAGCTACGCGGGCGGCTCGGGCGGCAGCGGCGCGGTTGATACGGTTTCGAGCGCAACGACGGGCGGCAGTAACAAC
>JBDKRF010000186.1:0-11703 GCA_039683525.1 Clostridiaceae bacterium | reverse complement strand
CATAACAAGCGCCATCACTAGAACTAGTACTTTCTTCACTTTTGGTTCCTCCTGTTTATTTATCTTTACCCGTCTTGCGGGGTAAGATCAAAATTGGTGATTTTTTTGGTTTGATGCGGCACTTTAGCTGCGTTTTTTATTGAGCGTCATGTCCAGCATGACGGCGCCGATGATTAAGAGGCCTTTTACGATGGTCTGATAGTACGACTCGACGCCGATCAGGTTCATGCCGTTGTAGATGAGCCCGATGATCACGATACCAACAAGCGTGCCGGGGATCGTCGAAACGCCGCCCGCAAACGAGGTGCCGCCGATGACGCATGCCGCAATCGCGTCCGTTTCATAACCGACTCCGATGTTCGGCTGCGCTGCGTTGATCTTTGCCGTCATCAGGATGCCCGCGATGCCTGCGAACACGCCGCTGATCACAAACGTCATCGTCCGCGTCCAGAAGATGTTGACGCCGGACGCCGTTGCCGCGTTAATGTTGCCGCCTACCGCGTAGACATAGCGGCCAAACTTCGTCCAGTGCAGCACCACATAGGAGATCAGGAACACTGCAAGCAGGATGATCACCGGATACGGCATGAACGGGAAGAGCTTGCCCAGGCCGATCTGTGAAAACGTTGGGTTAGCCAACGCGAAGGAGTAACCGCCGGAGATGACGAATCCCAGGCCGCGGATGACGAGCTGGCTCGCCAGCGTCACGACAAACGGGAACATGTTAAACTTCGCAACCAGTACGCCGTTGACCAGTCCCAGTAGGCCGCAGATGACGATTGCCGCCAGACATGCCAGAAGGTTGCTGCCCGTGAGGTTGAGCACTACGCCGATCGTCGTGCTCGCCAGCGCCAGCATCGCGCCGACCGAGAGATCGATGCCCCCAGCCGTGATGACGAACACCATGCCCAGCGCCAATACGCCGTTGATGGAAACTGACACGAGGATGTTGATCAGGTTGTTCGTCTTTAGAAAGTTCGGTGAAGCGAACATCAGTATCACAAACATGCCAAGCATGACGAATACGATGCCATACCGCTTCATGAAAATGTTTAGATCATGCTGATCCATTCCCAGTACTTTTTTTTCTTGATTTGTGCTCATCGTTCTCTTATCTCCCGCCAAATTCTTTGCTCAAAATGGTTTCTTGATTCACGCTGGCGTTCAATATCTCAGCGCGTGTCACTTCTCCGTTGATCTTGCCCTCATGGTAGATCAAAATCCGGTCGCTCATACCCATGACCTCGGGCAACTCGGAGGACACCATGATGATCGCCATGCCTTCCGAAGCAAATTTGCTCATCAGCGCGTGAATCTCCGACTTTGCGCCGACGTCAACGCCTCTGGTCGGTTCGTCCAATATCAGCAGCTTCGGAGTCCCCATGACCCACTTGGAGATGACGACCTTCTGTTGGTTGCCGCCGCTCAGGCTGTACGCCTGCGACTCAATGCTAGACATTTTGACCGTGAGCGTCTTGGCTATGACGCGGCATTCATCCTTTTCGCGTCTCTGATCGATCAGCACGCCCTTCTGCCGCGCGGGCAGGTTTGGCAGTGAGATGTTTTCGCGGATCGAGCGGAACAGGCACAGACCATAATTCTTTCGGTCTTCGTTGATCATCGCGATTCCCTTGGTGATCGCGTCGCCCGGCTTTTTGACCTTCAACTCTTTGCCGTTGAGATACATTTTGCCGCTCGTGAGCTTATCCAATCCGAAGATCGCGCGCATGGTTTCGCTTCGTCCCGATCCAACCAAGCCGGACAGGCCGACGATTTCGCCCGCATGCACCTCAAAATTGATATCCCGAAATCCCTTACCGCAGAGTCCTTCTGCCTTGAATACCACGTCACCGATCGGGCAATCGACCTTGGGGAAGATATTTTCCACCTTGCGGCCGACCATCATCGAGATCAGATCATTGACAGAGATATCTTTGACATCGCCTGTACCAATAAAGTGGCCATCGCGAAAGACCGAATACGAATCACAGATCTTGAAGATCTCTTCCATGCGGTGCGAAATGTAGATGATCGTGACGCCCTGCTCTTTGAGATTGCGAATGGTTTGAAACAGGCGATCTGTCTCTTCGCTATCCAGAGATGACGTTGGCTCATCCATGATGACCAGACGAGCATTGCAGGAGACCGCCTTGAGAATCTCGATCATCTGCATCTGCGCCAGTGTCAGAGATTCCATCAACGCTTTCGGGTGGATGTTCAGGTGGTATTGCTTGAGCAGCTCCTCGGCTTTGCGGTTCGTTTCATTCTTGTTTAAGAGCGGCGTATGGTGATAGGTCTCCTCTCGCTTGAGAAAGATGCTCTCCGCAATCGAGAGATACGGCTCCGGGTTCAGCTCCTGATGGATCATCGAGATACCGGCACGGATGGCTTCTGCGGGTCCGTTGGCGGAGTACGGCTTACCTTCAAAAAAGGTCTCGCCTTCATCCTGACGCAGAAGGCCAATGATGATTTTCATCAGCGTCGATTTGCCAGCGCCGTTTTCGCCGAGCAGCGCGTGAACTTCTCCGCGCTTTACCTGCAGCTGCACATTTTGCAATGCGTGCGTGCCACCGAAGGATTTGCTGATTCCCTGACAATCCAGAATGTATTCGGCATTTTCGTTTGTATTGGTCATTGCATTCAAAGATATCACTTCATTTCTACATGAATTCTTGCGGTTACGAATTATCTGCGATCGAGTGCGGTTAATTTGTTAAGCGTTTGCTGCGTGTTTTGAACTGCTTCCTTATATAGTGTGTAATATTCTTGATAGATTTCGTGGCGTTGTGCATTCGGTTGTATGATTTCATCGCGATAATGCACCGCGGACATACATCCTTCTACCAGATTCCGGTAGACCCCTGCCCCGACGCCCGCCGCAATTGCTGCGCCAAACCCGGCCTGTTCCTGAACCTTTGCGACCCGAAGCGTCGAATTGTAGACATCGGCCTGGAGTTGCAGCCAGGGTTTGCTGCGGGCTGCTCCACCTGAGGCGACCAAAGACTGCGCTCGAAACCCGAGTAACCCGCAGATTTCGATGGATTGCATCAGCGAATATGCGACTCCCTCCATCACGGCGCGTGTCATATGCGCATGCGTGGTTCCGATGTTCAACCCCAGAAACGATGCCCTCAGATCCGGGTCGACATACGGCGTTCGCTCTCCGTTGAGGAATGGCAGAAACAGCAATCCTCCGCTGCCCGGTGGTACTTGCTCCGCCTCCCGGTCAATGCTGGCGTAGTCGACGCTGCCGGAGTTTCGGTGCCACCATTCAAGGGATAATCCGGCGGACATCGTGGCTCCAAAGAGAATCCAGCGTCCTTGCTGATATCCGCAGAACATGTTTGTGTTCAAGTCCGGATTCAGCACCGGTCGGTCAATCTGAAAACTGACCTGACCGCTTGAGCCAATGTTGACCGTCGCATCTCCGACGTTGACCATCCCGTTGCCGATGCCCTGCATCACCTGATCTCCGCCGCCCGCGGCCACCGTGGTGCCTGCTTTCAGTCCGGTCTGTTGCGCCGCCATTGCGGAAACCTGTCCCGCGCGCTCGGTTGTCGAGTAGCACTGCGGAAAGATGGAGAGCGGAATATTGACCAAATCCAGTATCGATCTTGACCACTTGTTCTGGCCGATATCGAATGCCAGCGTTGCCGAAGCATCCGAATCATCCGAGGAGAGCTCGCCTGTCAACCGAAGCTTTAGGTAATCCTTTGGCAGGCACACATATCGTATCTTTTCGAAGAGTTCCGGTTCGTTTTCTCTGACCCAGAGTAACGACGGCAGCAGAAAGCCCGTGTAGACCGGATTCATCACCAGTGTTTGAATCCCCTGCGGCCCAAGCAGCTGCCGCATGTGCCGCACCTGTTTGCCGGAGCGCGCATCGCAGTGTAAACTCGCCGGACGAACGGGACGCAGGTCTTCATCGAGTGCGACGAGTCCGTGCATTTGACCGGAAAAACTGATCCCTTCGATCTCGTCTGCCGGACAGCCGCTTTCCTGAATCGCTTCGCGTACGGATTCCTGACAAGCGTGCCACCAAACTTCGGGGTCCTGCTCCGCAAAACCGCTGTGCGGGCTGTCAAACCGGTAGGAGCGCTTGCTGAGCGCTTTCATCTCGCCCGCTTCATCGATGATGATGGTCTTCAGGCTCGAGGTGCCAAGGTCAATCCCCATCAACAAAGCCACGCTGCATGCTCCTCCCTAGCGGACGAATGCCGTCAGGCATCCAGCCATAAATGTATCGCCTAATCCAATGGTGTACTTCGGGTGCTCCATGTATCTGGATGGAACGATGCAAACCTGCTCTTCCAGCTTCTCTTGACTGAGTGCTTCTACAAAGCGAATGCCCTCTGCGCTCAGTGCCAGGTTCATGGTTTCGCGGCAGTCTTCATAGGAACCGTACCGACCCGTTCTTGCTCTTGTGGCGGCCATTAAGTTCCCGATCGTCAGCCCCTTTTCGATGTCGCAGTTTGCTAACTTCTGACCAAAGTACATGGCATAGTCTTTTGTATGCAATACGATGCCGCGCACCGGATATTTCTCAAGCAGCAGACGAAGCGCTATCAAAACGGAGGAAAGGTCTTCTTTGTCGGTCTTTTGCCCGAAGCGCTCTGCATGCTCCACAAGTTCTTCCTCATTCATCCCGTAAAGATCAACCACGCTTGAGAGGCGATCAAACACCAGGTTCTTGAGCTCCGGGTTGAGATAGCATGCGCCTTCCAGATAGATCATGCAGTCCGGGTTGCCTTGCTTGACTGTTTGATAATGCCGAATCAGCTCGTCGACCTTTTCCGACATCACCCGTTCGTCGATAATGCCATTGAGGCCGGAGATGCAGTAGACCAGAATTTGGCGTGCCTGCTTCTCGCAGTAATCATAAAACCACGGATCAACCGGCATTGCCTTATGGATGGTGTCAAAGTCCATGATCAACCGGTTGGAGACTGGTGCTTGCCAGCTTTTCCCGTTATAAGTGATCGTTGCGCCTTTGGGGTATTGCAGGATCATATGTCGCACGGGCAGTTCACTAGTCGCGCTCTGCATCATCGGGGCAACCCCGTCACGCGTTACCGTGTCCAGTCCCGCGCCGCTCATCAACCGGCAAACTTCATTGGATCGATCCGTGATATGCGCGATCACCGGAAATCCGACCGCGTTGAGTGCCGCTGCTCCCTGTGCGCAGGTTCCGCCCAATGCGTAGCCCGTATGAAATCTTTTTTCAAGATACTCGCAAACTTCAATGTTGGTGATATCGATCTCGCCGCCGAGCCCGTGAATCATGTAGTAGCTGACGACTCTGGAAAACGCTTCCATGGAATCGATCACGTCGCCTGTGCGGGTAGATGGTTCTTCGTGCAGGTAGGTGGTAAGCAGATCTGCAAACACCTCATCGTTCCAATCCAGCACTACATCCAGATCGCTTGTATACCCGAGTATGATGCGCGCGCCGCTCGCTTTGACGCGCTCGGCGTCCTGCGGTAAATTCTGATGGTACTCGGCGTATCTATCCCGATATGTCATCCTATCCTCCGGTTTAGAGCTTCGTCTCCGACAGCAAGTATTCGACATCGTCCGCCAGCACATTCTTTGCCGCGTCTTTTTTCGCGCGATCCAACTGATAGATCAGGATGTCCAGTATCGCGGTGATGTAGATATGGGACGCTGCGCCAAAGATATAGACGCTAGAATACTCAATCCCGGTGCTGATGGTGATGTCCGCTTCTTTTTCCAGCGGCGTTCTTAATAGATCGGTAATTGCGATCGTCTTCATTCCGCGCTTCTTTGCGACTTCCAGCGCCAGCAGAACTTGCTTGGAGCTTCCCGAATGGGAAATCCCGATGACGAGGTCCCGCTGCGTGCCGAGGTCAACATTGTTGATCTGATGCTCGGAGATGCTGGAACTCGTGGAGCGAATGCCCAACCGGCCAAGGCGGAAGGCAAAATCGAGTGTCGAGGGAATCGAATTACCGATTGCAACAAGGTGTACTGTTTCGCTCTTGAGAATGAGTTCCACGCATTTCTGAAGCGCTTCGCCGTTAAGATTATTTTTCGTTTGAATAATGTTGGAAGCAGCCTCTTTCAGCACGTCTTCCCAACCGCCAAGCTCGCTGGTTTGAATATTGCCGCTCAGCAACTGATCCCTACCAAGATCGTGTGCCAGTTGCAGCTTCATCTGGTAAAACCCTTTGTACCCGAGATGCTTACAAAGGCGGATCACCGTTGCGTCGCTTGCACCGCTCGCCTCAGCCAGTTCCGACACATTGATTCGAACTGTGTTCTCAGGCTCGCGCAGAATAAAGTCGGCAACTTTACGTTCCGCCGAAAATATTTCTTCGTAATTTGAACGGATATTGTCTAATACCGAACATTCAAATTCCATAAGCATCCTTCTTTTCTTCTCGATGTAGTCTAGTTGATATTATCTTAATTGTTTGGTGGAATATTATTTCTTCGCGTAGTGGAGAACGATTTGTATGATTGAATTATATGAGTCATAAAATGCTTTGTCAACGGTTTTTGATCATTATCATGAAATATTTTTTCGTTCCATCGATGTTTTGTATCATATTCTTACACTGGCAGTTTGATTATTTGTGATTTCACGTCTTTTTTACGCATTCCGTGAAATAAAATTTTCTTACGTTTTCGCATCGAATATTACGCTTTTGATTCCTCTGACGGTATCATTCCTTTAAAACAATCATATAAAAAGACGAACTCAACTGCCTCAAATTCATTTTTCCATATCTTTTTCTCTAAGAAAAGCCCGCCGATCTGATGTGATCGGCGGGCCTTTTTTACTTGGTTCATGTGTTTTTTTGCTTTCGCGTTTTGCGCGGATCTCAGCGTCATTTCATGTGTCTGACGCTTCTCTCGCACGCACGAAGTCTCCTCAGTGGTTGATCAGAATCGTCCGCACAAAGGCTTCCTTATTGTCTTCCGGAATCATCTCGCGGAAAACCTCCGCCCCGCGGATGGTCACTACAACCGTATTCCCGCGCATGTCTTTGCTCAACGATTTTGCCAGCTTGACGACGACGTATTGGCCGTCTTTGACATGGCTGTCCTGAAGCTTCACGATGAGCTCTTTCTTGCGCCCTTTGATTCTCCGCAGGGTACGCAGATTCTTCTCCACGCCTCCAAGCACGCCGGTCACTGTGACCGTCACGTTGTGTCCGATTGCCAGCAGCAATAAGAGCATCAGCGCAGCTGCCCCGCCAATCGTGGCAATCGCTGCCGGTGTGATGTTGTCCGCTATAGAGCGGACGGAGCGCGCGACGATGTCGCGCTTCGTCACGCGTACTTCAACCGTACGGACGTTGCCGTCCTTATCTTTCACCTCTACGAGGTAGGTGCCGGGTTCCACATCCTCTAGCGTGAGTGTGTCGCTCCATTCGCCGCCAGGCAGACGGATAGAAACCGCGTCTCCGGGGATCTCCTCCACGTCCTCCTTGGTGACCACAACGTCGCCCGTCTCGGGCACCGGCGTCGGGGATACATCCGGCGCAGCAGCTTTTTCGATGATGAACGGTCCGAATGTTTGGTAGGTTTCCAAGCCAAACGCGTTCTTCGCCATCGCGTGGATGTAATAGGTGCCGGGATCGCTCAGCGTCAGCGCGGAGCTATAGGCTCGGTAGGTGCCGCTTGCTGTGCTGCTTGTGCTGATCTGATACCCGCGCGCGGTGATCTCCGACTGCGCATCCGCAAACGACAGCGTTGCCTGAATCGCGTTTTGCGTCTTCGTTCCGGTGCTGTAGTCTCCGGAGTTGAGCGAAATCACCGGTTTCGAGGTATCCACCTTGCTCACCGTATAGGTAAACACCTTACGATTGCCCGCAACATCGGTGAGTGCGAAGTTGTAGGTGCCGTTCTTCGCGGCTGCGAAGGTCACCTGATCCGTGGCGTTTACTGTGGTTCCGTCCGGCATTGTGATCTTGTTGTTGCCGCTGCCGCCAGGGTCTGCGTGGAACGCAAACGCGAGTATCACGCTTCCACCGGAGATGCTCTCGCTGATGCCCGGCTCGGCAGGCTGTTGCTTATCTACGCGCGCCAGATAGCCGCCCAGATTGGTTGTATTGCCGAACTCGTCCGTCGCCAGAATATTGACCGTATGCACGCCGGACACAACATCCATGCTGGCTGCCGCCGCGCTCGTGCCGTCGTCCATGGCGTAGTAGTACGTCACCTTGGAGGCATCCACGGAGCTGTTTGCAACAACAGTGACGGTTTGGTTCGTCCAAACTCCCGCCGTGTAAGCGCGGCCGTCCGCCGTCCGCATCGTGACAATCGTACCCGTGGGCGCGTCTTTGTCCACGGACATGATGCCGGAGTAGCCGTAGTCGCTGGTGAACTCGCTATCCCTGACATTCACGCGGAACTTGAGTCCGTTCGTGCTGGCCAGAGAATCAGGAATACTGAAGACATAGCTCGTACCAGAGAGATTGTCCGCAATCGGATGCCAGCTCGTTCCGTCGAAGTAATCGAGCGTGTAGGTCAGCACGTCGCCATCGATATCAAAGCCTGTCCATTCGACCGTGACCTTCGAACCGGTGCCAACGCGGTCTCCGGTTTGCGGTTTGCTCACGACAATAATCTTCGGCGGATCGTTGACGTTAATCACCGTCACGGTAACCCAGGCGGTCTTACTCGAGCCGTGTCCGTCTGAAACCGTATAGGTGAAGCGATCCGTACCCGCAAAGCGGTCTTCCGGTGTGTAATCGATCTTGCCGGAGGCGATCTTCGCCGTACCATGCTCCGGTGTGCCAACTGCGGTCAGCGTAAAGTCACTCACCGAGTTCAGCGCGTTCAAATTGAGCGAGGCAAGCGTGTCGATATCCGTATCGTTCGCCAACACTTCGATGGTGACAAGGTCCTCGTCGTTGGTCTTTGCTGTGTCGTCAACTGCCTGAATTTCATCGTTGACCTGTGTGATCGTGATGTTGATCGTCGCCTCATCGCTCAGCGAACCATCCGAGAGCACATATTGGATCACATCCGTACCGTTGAAGTTCTCATCCGGCGTATAGGTGATCTTCGTGCCATCGGTCACGGCCTTGCCGTGTGCTCCGTTTGTCACCGATTCGATGATGGGTGCCAAAGCAGGCGTCTTGTTGAGCTGCGTATCCGTGTCAACATCCGAATCGTTCGCCAGCGCAAGAATATCCACCGCGGTGTCTTCCTGCGTGGTCTTCTTGTCGTTGTCCGCCACGGGAGCATCATTGATCGGGTTGACCGTGATGCTGAGTTTTGCGCTTGTATGCGCGCCAGCCTTGTCGGTCACCGTATAAACGATCTCATCCGTGCCGTTGTAGTTCGCATCCGGCGTATAGGTGATCGTCGTTCCGCTGACCGTTACCGTTCCGTGTAGCGGCTCGCCCGCGGCTGCAACCGTTACCGTGAGTTCGTCCGCATTTATCAGGATATCCGCATCCCCAATCAGGGTACTGACATCCGTATCCTTTGCGTGGTCTTCGTTGGTGGTTACGTTCGCGTTGTCCGCCGTCGGGGTATCATTCACCGGCGTAATTGTAACGGTAAGCGTTGCAATGCTGGTGAGATTTCCCGCATCCTTCATCTGATACGGAATGGTGAACGAACCGTTGTAGTCCTCGTCCGGCGTAAATGTGATGTCGCCTTTTGCGTTTGTGGTAAACGTACCGGGCAGCCCGCTTGTCGATTTTGTGAATCCAACAAACGTCTTCGTGTCTCCCGTGTCTACATCGGTGTCGTTGTCAAGTACGTTGACGGAGGCGGTATGATCTTCTGAAGCAATCATCTCGTCGTCAGCCGCGATAGGCGCGTCGTTTTCAGAGCCAACCTCGATGGTCAGCGTTCCAATGCTGGTTCCGCCTTTTCCGTCGCTGAGTACATATTGAATGGTCTGCGTACCGTAGAAGTCAGCATCAGGATCATAATCGATGGATGCGCCGTTCTTCTCGATCGTACCGTGTGCTGTGCCGTAGATATAGCAACGATCGATGGAGAAGTCAGCCGTGTCATGCAGATCGTTCTGATTCAGCGCGGCAATTGTATCCACGTCCGAATCGTTCTCGAGCACATTTACGCTCACAGGCACATCTTCGTCTGTCGAGCCGCTGTCCGCAATCGCAGACGGATCATCGTTCACCTGCGTGATCGTGACCGTAACAGACGCCTTCGTCTGCGTGTCGCCATCCGAGCAATAGTACTCGAAGGTGTCGCTGCCGTTATAGTCCTTGTTCGGCGTGTAAGTGATTGTTATTCCGTCGGTCGAGACCGTGCCGTGCAACGGCTTCACAACGCCGGACGCAGGAATCACGACGCCGATGCTCTCCAGTTCGGGATGCAGGTTCAGCGTGGTGTTCATATCCACGTCGCCGTCATTCGAGAGCACCGTGATCTCCACCGCAGTGTCTTCCGGCGTCGTCTTCGCGTCGTTGCCCGTCGCCGGTGCGTCGTTGACCGGGGAAACGTTCACGGTCACTGTGCCTGTGTCGGTCGCGTTCCATTTGTCGGTTGCGGTGTACTCAAACGAATCCGTACCGTTGAAGTTCCCATTCGGGATATACGTGAGGTTCCCACTTGCATCGATCGCCGCCGTGCCGTGGGAGGCAGCTTTGGTGATCGTGAGCGTGAGCGCGTCCTTATCGGTCTCGATATCGACATCGTGTGTGACGCTCGCCTTCGTGATCGTCTGAATCGTCGCATCTTCCGCAATGTTCAGTGTCTTATCGTCGGCAACGGGGGTATCGTTGACCGCCGTCAACGTCACAAGGAACGTGATCGTCTGTGTTCCTAGCGTCAGGTCGTCCACCTGTAGCGTGATCGTGGCTTCCCCGTTCTGGTTGTCTTTCGGGTTCACCGTGATCGTGCGCGCGCCGTCCGTCCCCTTCGTGACCGTCACGTCTGTGGTGGCGATCAGGCTGGGCTTCGAGCTGTTGATCACCGTGACGCTCAGGGAATCAACTGCGGTCTCAACGTCCCCGACCACGATATCTGTCGTGCCGTTTGCGCCGTCTTCCGTCAGCGTCAGGTTCGACGGCGCGGTGCTAAACACCGGCACGTCGTTGACCGGATCGACCGTCACGGTCAATGTCGAATCGCACGAAGCAGTGTAGCCATCTAGCAACGTATAGTGAATCGTCGCGGTTCCGTTCCAGTTCGTCGCGGGCGTGAATTTGATCTTGTTGCCCGTCAGATCGACAATGCCGATCGACGTATTGTCGATCCATGCTGCGGATACCGAGAACTTGCTGGTCAAGTACTGATCGTTCTGGTTGAGTGCAGCGCCCGTGTCGACGTCTGTATCGTTCGCCATGACGTCGATGTAATCCGTCGCGGAGTCTTCGCTGATCGTCACCGTGTCAGGATTCGCTACCGGGCTGTCGTTCACCTGCGTGATCGTGACCGTAACAGACGCCTTCGTCTGCGTGTCTCCGTCGGAGCAATAATATTCGAAGGTGTCGCTACCGTTGTAATCCTTGTTTGGCGTGTAAGTGATCGTCGTGCCATTGGTCGAAACAGAGCCGTGCTGCGGCTTCACAACGCCACTTGCAGGAATCACGACGCCGATGCTCTCCAGCTCCCAATGCGCGTTCAGCGACTTGTCCATGTCGATATCGCTGTCGTTATCGAGCACGGGAATCACAACCGCTGTGTCTTCCGCCGTCGGCTTCGCGTCGTTACCCGTCGCCGGTGCATCGTTGACCGGGGAAACGTTCA
>JBDKRF010000185.1:0-5986 GCA_039683525.1 Clostridiaceae bacterium | reverse complement strand
ATCAAAATGAACTATAACTGTTTAGTCTGTTCGAGCTGCGAAAAAATCATGGCGACTTATGAGCTACATGAATTTTATTGCTCGAAGACTAATCTAGTTATTAAACTTGAAGAGCGCGTTTGTTTAACCTGCGGCGCTGATGCTCTTCAAATTGTGAATGTAACGTCCGCAGATGCTGAGGGCGACATGGGCAGGTCTGAATCCTTGGAAATTACCTGCTCAGGGAATCGCCCTCAAAAAAAGCTCAGTAAAAGTTTCATCTCCGAGCTTATCCAGATTTATTTCTGGGAGCGCATCAAGAACCTTTGTTTCTTAAAGACAAAGTGTGTTTGGTATAAAGGTTATGAAATAGATTTGTGGGATTCGATCAACGGGTACAACAAGCTAAACTTGATGCCCGAACAAATTGAAGTCTTATCGCTGTTAAGTAAAAATTTAAATTTGTGGGTGTTAAATCCTGCAGATTGGTACGGAATGGAGAATCAAGCCACTCCGTTTATTTCTATAAAAAATTGGCAAAGACTATTGAGTAAAAAAGATCAAAAATTCAAATCTGCAAATGAGCACAGCAGCGACTACGCTTGAGAAATTGAGGAATACCCCTAACCTTGTTGACGTCATCAATAAAATTCTGGCGGAGAAATTCATCTACGCCAAACCTGTTGCGGAGATTCTTGCCTCCGCAATTTACTCGAAGCAAAATGTGATTCTGTATGGCCCTGGTGGTCATGGTAAATCGGAGATGGTCGAATGCGCACTTGAAGGACTTGGGCTTTGGAATCGTCAGGATCCGGCCAATTCCTCCGCGCTAATTCAATCTTTTGGCGAAGGCTTAACGGAGGATGCGCTTTGGGGCGGCATCGACTTCCGTAAGCTGAACAGCCCGACGGACCCTGAGATGTGGTTCAATGTCGAGAACTCGTTCCTCCGTTACCCGGTGGCTGTTTTCGAGGAGCTTTTTGACGCTCCGGCTTTCTGTCTTCTTCCTCTCAAGCACACCCTGCAGGCCAAATTTTTGGCAAAGAATGGCCGCTCGTATCCCATGCAGACCGAGCTGATCATTGCCTGCACCAACCGCAATCCCGACGAGATCGCTGAAATGGGCGAGACTTATCGTGCATTGCTCGAGCGTTTCGTGCTACGGCAGGAAGTGGTTTGGAAAAGCTACAACATGTCGGACTACCAAAAGCTGCTGCAAAAGCATCCGCTTGCGTCGTCCATCACGAATCAGAATCTGAAGATGCTCGCTTCGCTCATGAATGAATGCTACGAGGCCGGAGATTTCATCTCGCCGCGCACAGCCATGAAGGCCATGGACATTGTCTATGGCGCCGCCGTTTCGCGCGGCAGCAAGAGTATCGAGCCGGAAGACTTTGCGGCGTTGACGCATGTCGCTGGTTTCCAGCGTGCTGCTTCTACTTTCCTGAAGCAGCTGGAAAGCAAGCTGGCTGAAGCAGAAGCTCGAGTTGCGATGGAAAAAGTCGAACAAGAGTTTCATCAAGCCAAACAGCGTTTGGAATCTGGTTCGATCACCAAGGTCGTCGAATGGTGCATGCTGTCCAAGCTCATGCTCCGCATTTCGGATCGTTTCTCGGAACTGTCTGTTCCGGATTCGCTCTTTGAACGTCGAGGCGAATTCGTGCAGCAATGCTCTGAGTTTTCGACGCATTGCCTGCACAAGGCCCGCGATATCACTCGCATCTAAAAATGCAAACCACAGTAGCGCCTGGCTACCTGCCGCCGTCGGATCGAGATATCCAGACGGCGGCAGATCAAGCGGGGCTAAAAATCAAAGCTCCCGAGTTTATTCGGGACGTATGTAATTTGCGGGCGGGCGGCGAATTTGTTTCCGCTGAACAGCTGCAACGTAATATTGATGCCGATTTGGGTAGATACCCGATCGTTTGCGAGAGTAAAAAGTTTAAGCGTACGGATATTACGACGCGTAATGTTTATGGTACGTATAGAGAAGCCCGCGCTGCGTTTGATCAGGATCGCAAGCAAGTAGCTACGCAAATCCGTTCAACCGTAGAATCCATGAACGCCCTGGATATCCCGGGAGGTAGTCCGATGACCCAGGCGGTACAGATGCTTCGCCTTTTGGCGGAGCAGCAAAATCAGAACCAGGATCAAGGCGACCGTTCGGAGAATAGCTTGCTCAAGGAATTGCTTTCCAAGCAAAACCTTGATAAGGCGAAAGAGAATATTGAGCAAGCGCGTCAGTTGACTGATAAGGAGAAAGATCTCCTTCAGAAGGTTGCTGCGCTGCAAAAGAAAGCTCAGAACGGCGAGTCTCCTCCGCCGCCCCAGGATGGTTCGAGCGCAGGTACTTATGGTAAGGGCATGAGCGACTGTTCTGTTACAGGTCCGACTGCGGCTGCAACACAGTTAATGTCTAATGCTATTCTGATCTCCGACAAACAACTCGGAGAGGTGATTCGCATTAGCCGCAAGCTGAAAGCCATATCCAAATTGCGTACCGCAAAAGTAACGCAGTTTGTGCCTGATGTAGAAGGTGACCAGGTTCGTAATCGGCAGATGCAGAACTTCAATGAGATTACTCGAATGAAGTCCACGCAGTTTAGCCAGATGACGAGCATGCCTAAAATCTTCAATTACCGGGCAGTTACGCAGCAGCATATGATTCGCGAGCGTGGTAAATTTGTTGAGAAGAAGCAGCTTCTTTATGTTCTTGTCGACTGCTCAGGTTCGATGCGCGAAGACTCCGGACGCCGTATTAACTTGGCGGCTGGCATTCTTGTGAATCGTCTTATGGCGGTGGCCGACGGTGATGCCGAAGTGTTTTGGCGTTTCTTCGATACTGTGTCGCACGAGGTGACTTTTGTGAAAAATCCCGTGGAAGCCCACGAGTCTATCACTAAAGTTCTTCAGACCGAGCAATACGATGGCGGCGGTACAAACTTTGATGTCGCAATCTCGGATGCGGTACAGCACATTGAATCCCTCAGGGAAACAATGGAGTTTGCTAAGCCTGAGATTTTCATGGTCACTGACGGTAGTTGCAGCTGCAACCTGACTGTCAAAGACATGAAAGGTATCAAGTTACACTCTGCTATTGTCGCAGACGAAAACTCGCGACAGCTTCAAGCTCTGACGGAGAATACGGGCGGTGCCTTCTTGAAATTTGACTAAATGTCTAGGCGCGCGGGCAACCCCGCGCGCCTTTTATTTATGGAAACCATCAAAAGAAAAAGAGGACGCCCCAGGAAAAATCCGATTCCTGAACCTCCGCCCGTCGTGAAAAAGAAACGCGGGCGGCCTCCGAAGGTAAAGGCAATACCTGCTCCGCCTCCACCGCCCGCACCTGTAGTCGTCGCGGAACCGCCACCGGTCAAACGTCGCGGCCGTCCGCCAAAAATAAAAGTAACAGAACCTGTTGTAAAAAATTACTATGTTGTTGCTCCTGAAGATATTCTGTTCTGGGCGCAAACAACTGAGCGCGAAATGTTTAAACAAGCAGCAGCTGATTACAGTAAGATGAAGAAGTCCAAAGCTCATCCTGAAATCCGCTGGTATGTGGATCGCATCGAAGTAGTTTCTGCATAAATTCCGTTGCTCCTTTTTTACAGTAGTGCTACATGCACACCATACCCGGTTAGCTCAGCGGTAGTAGCGGCGCGCCTACATCGCGTTTGTCGGCGGTTCGAATCCGTCACCGGGTACCATAAGGGGGTATAGCTCAGTTGGTAGAGCGACAGTATTGCACGCTGTAAGTCAGGGGTTCGAATCCCCTTACCTCCACCAGTTTCAACAACCTGGCCTGCATGGCTAAAAAAACAAAACAAGACATCAAAGACATGATCGCAATCAACCGCGTAGGTTGGGAGGCGATCAGGCACAAAGATGGCTGGTGGGTCGGCACCGAAGAAGGTGTAACCTGCTATGGCGATCATGAGTTGGCGCGAATGGCGCTTACAATCGTGTGGCAACGTGATGGGGGTAAGGAGTTGAATTTTTCAATTCAGCCGTACACCGAAGTCACGAATAAGAAATTAGATACTGACTATTCCCCGCAATATTCTGCGGAAGAAGCGTTGAAGAATTACGAGAAGACTGGAAGAACGAGGAGGCGTATTAAGCCTTAATGATTCATGAGTTTCATAACATCGTGCCTGTAGTAACACCGTTAGGTGATGGGTATGTATGGTATGTCACTTCTTCCGGGATGCATGAGAACGATGTGTTTACTGTCATTTTGAAACAAGGCGGACGCGTGGTTCATTTCACCAGTAAACAAATTCGTATAAATTCAAATAATACTTTTGACATTGTTAAGGATGTGGTAGAGTGAAAACCTGGGAAGGTGGTCGAGCGGTTTATGGCTCCGGTCTTGAAAACCGGCATACTGAAAAGTATCGTGGGTTCGAATCCCACCCTTCCCGCCAAATTCCAGGGTGGACAAGTGGCTCAAGTCGTCTGACTCATGATCAGAAGATCGCAGGTTCGAATCCTGCCCCCGGGACCAATTCGCATGATGGAACAAAAACAAATGGGAGAGGATCTTCCTCGTGATCCCGAAAAAAATCCTCCGGAGTCTTTGGAGGAATTGGAAGCGTTAATTAAAAAGCTGCAGGAAAAATCGGATACGATTAAGCAGCAGCTTGTGATGGTTGAGATACGTGAAAAGCAAGGATTGTCAGTCGATTACTCGCGAGTGAAAAGATCGATATACGCGCGGGCGCAGACGAACCGATCTATTTCTGCGTTGCAGCGTATTGCGAAGGAAAGAAGGCGCAAGCTGGCATCGGCAGGCGCGCTCTCTTTTGAGAAAGCATTTTTTCTAGCTGCGAAAGAAATGCTGGACACTGAGTTATTTAAGAATGTGTTGGCTCGTACTTTTACATTGATGCCGCAGGAGATGCAGAAGGTGCAATAGCGGGTAGACATGTGTTATATAGATTTGTGTGGGTACAATTAACTCCCATGCAAAACACTAACACAACAACATCATGAAATCCATCCTCCTCCTCGCCATCGCCGCCATCGCCAGCACGACCCTCGTGTCCTGCCTGGAGAAACCGGTCGGCTACCTCACCGTTCCGATCTACAAATCGGACGTCGAGAAGATCCAGCAGCAGCAGCCGGCGCAATGAAACTGATCTTCATCGCGGCGGCAGGCGCGATGGCTGTCACCGTTGCGTTCGCTCTGGTTTTGAAAACCCTCATCCTAGCCGCCGCTCTAGGCGCGCTGGTCCTGGCATGCAAAATCGGACATCTCGTCTGGCGAGTCTTTCGCTAGGCGAGGTAAAAATAAAGTCGGCCGGTGGTCGGCTTTATTTTTAATTATCTGTAAAAATTTGTTGACATAAACTATTTATGTTTAAACTTTACTGAACAAACTTTTAACCTCGCCTAATCCCATGCAAACTGAAACACTCTCAAACGTTCTATCGGCTCTTGGTGTGACTGACGTGCACCAGGTGACTCACCTTGAACAGGATGGTCATCTGGTTTTAAATGTGCACTGCGTAAAACCGCAGGCGCTGAACTCTATTACGATTCACTTGCTCGCGCGGCAGCCGAGCATGATCGATGATCTCAACCTGATCCCTGAGGATGCGGGTTACGTGGATCACGAGGATTACGTGCCCGAACCGGTCGGTCAGCTGGTCGCAGCGGACGACTCGAGTTTGTGATTGCAAAGTCACCCATGCTTGCTAGGCTGCAAGCATGGGTGACGCACAATTTCCTCGAATTAAAGTACGTGCTCTTTTGCACAAGCTGAACAATCACGTGATTGTTTCGCTGATCCTTGTAGGTTTTTTTGTTGGCTTAATGGTTGCGACAATCATCGCAACTTTTTTTTATCCATTAATAGGTGTTACCCTGTTTCCTTTATTTTTAATTATCCGTCATACTTTACGGCACATTAAAAATGTGAACAGCACTAAGAACCCATTGTCAGATAGTTTTTATCCTACACAAGATAAAACCTACATTTGGTCTCTCGAATCAAACCGGGATA